>CAZYBL010000001.1:0-7599 GCA_964645805.1 uncultured Candidatus Peribacteria bacterium
TTTTGTTCTCGCAACAATTCCACTTATATATCGAGGTTCGTGCAAAGGAGTCTCTGCCAAATACCTAATAGCACTAACTACGATCGGAGCCAGATGCTTAAATCTATCATCTAATTGCGCACTAGATCCATTAAGAACTTTCATTCTTCTATCGTGTTCCTTTCTACCAAATTCAGTTGCTCTGTATCTCGAGTTTCTTCCATCTCTTTCAGACGCCAGATAACCAGCCTTACGGTGCAGCGTTAATTGTTTTTCCACTGTATTTTGCGACATACACCTCAAGCCAGTTTTAATACCTTCGAGAAGTACACCTTCTTCATCGGCATAGGAACAAACCAAGTTCAGCACCAGATCGCCTGAGGAAAACTTTGTAATATCAGGTTGCACTTTGGTCTCTTCTTCATCTTCATCTACATCATCTGGAGGATCCCCAAATGGATCAGGTGGTTTTGGCTCTTCCTTTTCCGGCAATGGATCATCCAAAAAATCTTCAAGTTCTTTAAGATTACGAGGTTCCTGCAATTTTCTAACAGCTTTTTGTTCAATCTGTCTGATCCTTTCACGCGTAACTTTAAATACGTGACCAACCTCCTCAAGGGTATATGAGTATCCGTCACCCAAACCGTATCTGAGCTTAATTATTTCTCTTTCCCTATAATTAAGCCTTTTTAACACTTTAGCGATTCTACCTTTAAGTGCTTCTTGTACTGCATCTGACATGGGACTTCTGGCGCCACCGTCCGGCAAAAGATCGCCGAACTTGCTTTCTTCTGAGTTACCAACAGGCCTATCCAAACTAATTGGATACCTGCTCATAGCCAAACATCTTCTTACTTCCTCCACTGTTGCTTCAGCTCCTCTTGCAACCTCTTCCAATGTTGGCTCTCTGCCTTTCTCTTGTAACAAATCTCTGGACACATTCCTCACTCTGCTCATTGTCTCAACCATATGAATAGGTACTCTTATAGTCCTGGACTGATCCGCAACTGCTCTGGTTATCGCCTGCCTTATCCACCATGTCGCGTAAGTGCAAAACTTAAAACCTCTGCGATATTCAAATTTATCAACCGCTCGCATAAGACCCGAATTACCTTCTTGTATTAGATCCAAAAAACTAAGTCCTCTGTTTCTATATTTCCTTGCAATCGAAACCACCAGGCGAAGGTTTGCTTCTGATAACTCTCTTTTGGCTTGTTGGTATTCCGAATAATATCTTTTTATATCTTCCACACGCCTTTTTAAATTTGTGGGCGACTCTTGTAAGGCCATTGCATGTGCTTTATATTCCGCAATCGCATCTGAACATTCCTGCTTATGTCCTTCGTCATCTTTTGTTTCTTTAATGTAATCTTTTAGCTCTTCATATCTTTCTAAATCACCTTCAAGATTTGGAATCAAGTTTTCAATTTTTTGTGTGCGCAATCCTAACTCTTCCAATAGTAAAACTATCTTTTCTTTTCTTCTTTCTAATCTTTTCCACGCTTTTTCGCGAGCTTTATCGGAATTGGGTCTTAGATGTTTATTTTTGTCTCGCTTTTTTCTATGCGTTGCCCGCCTAATGTCTATTTTGTTCCTATTCAAAAGTTCCCTCACAGTTTCTATATTATGAGGCATTCGGCCTAGTATTTGCTCCTTTTCTAACATCTCTGTAACACTAACCTGGATAGTTCTATCAAAAGGAAGTTCACCTTCATAAGCTCTCTTCAAAGTTTTTAATGCCATAGCTGCTATGCAAGGGCATCCCATAAGTTTTGCTCTAAACTTTTTTCTCAAAATCTCAATTCGTCTTGCAACAGCTCTTTCCTCTTCCCTGCTAGCAAACATTGGTATTTCTCCCATTTGTGCCAGATACAACCTCACCGGATCATCCGTCCAGGACTTACCGTCTTCCAATATATTCACACCCTGCTCTTCATCTGTTCCTTCTTTACCATCACCCTTATCAGGAGACGCATCTTCATCCCATTCATCTATATCCTCAAGTTCCTCTGCCGATAGTTCACTGGCGTCTAAAACCATGCCGAGTATATTAAACAATAATCAGATTAAAGGGCTAGGAAGTTGAGGAGTTTTTTTGCTGCTAAAGGGCCAATTCTAAGCCATTGAACCCTCTTCTGGTACTGCTACAGTTTTTGCATCATCTGGAATGGGCTCAAGGGTTTTTGTGATTTCGGTAAGAAAGCCCTTCGGTAACTTAAGGAATGATACTTCATCCATCTCTGTTCTCATTACTGCAAGACCACGTCCTTCTGGTTTACCCAAATTTTCAGTCGCTGCTGGATCATCTACTTCTGATGGGTCAAAACCTTGCCCTGGATCAATAATTTTAATTTGCACCATTAACTTGTTTGATTTACACATGATTTCTAAGTGTATTGTCACTTCTTCTGCAAAGTTTCTTTCAAATTCAAGTGCCTCAGGATCATTAGGATCAACATCAACCGGACTATCCAATCCATATGTTGTAGCATTCCTTATTGCCTCATCTGCAGCTAATTCGATTTTACCGATCTCAGTTTCTTCAAAGGCATTTTTGCAAAATCCCAATCGGGATGCCACTCTGTGAATAGCATCAAAAACTGATCCTCTTGCAATATCAACCTGAAGACTAATAGTTGGTGGCATGTATCTCTGTGCATGCTCACTTCGAAGTGTAGTTTCGCTAAGCTCACGCATAATAGGATCATCTTCCTCACCCGACTCTCGTTTTAAATCAACCCAAGTTTCATGCTGTTTATCAAATAAACGTCCTGCTTCCTGTAGATAAGAACCACCCAATCCGCCAACACGGTACTGGGCTCTAACCGGATGAAATGAATCGGTGGTGGCAGGAGTATCTATCATCAGCACCACATGCTACCCTTCGTTATTAAATTCTGTCAATGATTCAAGATCATATTTAGCAATATGAAAGCTCGTGATTTCAACTTTTCCTTATAACAATAACAAATAAATACAATGATCGAAATAATTACTAACAATCAACTATCAACCTTCAACCATCAACTTTTATTATTTCTTAGACTTTTAATAAAACCCCCTAGTTGATTTAGTATTTCTTCCGCTTCTTTTTCAATAGATACAAAGTCTTCTTTTGTGATTAGATCTTCATCACATGCAATATCAAATCCGGTAACCACTTCGTTAACAGATCCTGTAGATGTTTCCAGAAACCTTGCAAAATCAATATCAGATCGCTTGGATGAGCCCTCAACAATATTTAGCACAACCGATAAACTTGCTCTTCTAATTTGATCTGCAATATCGTAGGCATGCTTTTTCTTAATCTTTTCTACAAGTTTTACAGAATGCCTGCGAAACGATTTGGCATCCTTATAAACCTTAAATTGTCTAAATCTAAAAGCAGCCATAGCCGACTAGCATAGCACAAACTAATTTACATCACCAGCATTTTTGTTGATTGTTGATTGTTGATAGTTGATTGTTACACTATCCTTTTCCAAGATGAAACCTCAATCTACAGATGAAATCCGGCAGTCTTTCCTAGATTTTTTTAAGTCAAAAGATCATACAATCATTCCAGGCGCGCCTCTGATCCCTGAGAATGATCCAACTGTTCTATTCACAACTGCCGGAATGCATCCGCTGGTCCCTTATCTACTGGGCGAACCGCATCCGGGAGGAAAGAAGTTAGCTAATTGTCAAAGATGCATTCGAACTCAAGACATTGATGAAGTTGGAGACGATTCTCATCTGACAATGCTGGAAATGCTTGGCAACTGGAGCCTTGGTGACTACTTCAAGGAGGAAGCAATTAAATATAGTTTCGAGTTTCTAACCGAAGTACTCGGGATTCCAGTAGAAAAAATTTCTGTAACTTGTTTCCGTGGAGATGAGAATGCACCCAAGGATGAAGAGGCTGCGAAGCTATGGATCAAAGTTGGAATTCCGGAAGACCGGATCGGATTCATGCCCAAGGAAGACAACTGGTGGGGACCCGCAGGACATACCGGCCCATGTGGGCCAAGTTCGGAAATGTATGTATGGATGCTGAAAGAAGACCCTAAAGGAAATCCGGAAAGTCATCCCTATGGATGGCTTGAAGTTGGCAATGATGTGTTTATGCAATATAACAAGAATGAAGATAAAAGCTTTACTCCACTTAAACAAAATAATGTTGATTTCGGAATGGGACTGGAAAGAATCGCAACTGTAGTACAAGAGTGCGGGAATGTTTATGAAACTGACAGGATGCAGCCGATTATGGATCGCGTAATGTCGCTCGCTGACAATCAAGAACTCAAACATCAAAGAATTATTGCAGACCACATCAAAGCCGCTGCATTCATAATCACAGACGGAATTCTTCCTTCTAATGTTGATCAGGGATATGTGCTCAGAAGACTTATAAGGAGGGCAATCAGATCCGGTAAGTGATTGAACAATACGGTCATATTTACAGTCAACTAAAAGACAAAAAGAAAGAGATTCGTAATGCCTTAAGCCAAGAAGAAACTCAATTCGGAAAAACCCTGAAGGAAGGAATGAAACAATTTGAAAAAGCCGTACAAAAAGCCTCGACCAAAATTGATGGGGTTACAGCTTTCCATTTGTATGACACTTATGGATTCCCATTGGAGCTGACCAAAGAGTTGGCACAAGAAGCGGGCTTAAAAGTTGATGAGAAAGGATTTAAAAAAGCTTTCGAAGATCATCAGGAGCTTTCCCGCGCAGGTAGCAAGCAAAGATTCTCCGGAGGACTTGCCGATCAATCAGCAGAAACTACCAAGCTACATACTGCAACTCATCTTCTGAATGCGGCACTGAGAAAAGTCCTTGGTGATCATGTCTACCAGAAGGGATCTAACATCACGGCCGAGAGACTCAGGTTCGATTTTTCGCATCCGGATAAAATGACTAAAGAACAGATCAGTGAAGTTGAGAAATTAGTTAATGAAGCAATCGAAGCTGATCTTCCAATTACATATCACGTGACTGACATCGAAGGCGCAAAGAAGGAAGAAGCAGTCGGGGTTTTTGATGAGAGATACGGAAACGAGGTGAAGGTTTTTGTTGCTGGCGACTTCAGCCGCGAAATCTGCGGAGGTCCGCATGTGGCCAGAACCGGAATGATTGGTAAGTTTTCAATAGTCAAAGAGGAAAGCTCGTCATCAGGTGTCAGACGTATCAAAGCAACCATAGAAAGAGGACCAGATGATGTTGAATATGCAATGGAAGATTAAGAAAGCCTGCCGGCCGTAGTCGCAGCGGTTAAATAAAGGAATTACCCACCTTCGCCCTGCGGGCTACGGTGGGCGACCTACGCTGCGCGTAGGCCGGAAGAGAGTTCATCTGCTGGAGTTAGACGGATCAAGGCTGTTGTTGAGGGAGGGAGTGAGAGTATTGAGATTGCGGAGGAGGAATAAATTCCTAAAAGAATTGATAATTGACAATTGATAATTGATAATTATGTAAGCCACTTTAGAGTTCTCAATTAATCCAATGTTCAACCGCCTATTAATAGGCATTTTATTAGTTAGCTTTCCGTTAGCCGTTGCAGCAAAAGACTCAATCGTCTGGGACTTTTCAAATCAACAAACTCCCCCCGGCAGATGGGATGTGCATGGTTTTTCCAATATCAAAGCCACTAATGAAGGTCTTTTAATCTCCCCAGAAAATGACGGTTACATGACCGCAAGAACACAATTTAACCGATCAATTGATGCTGTAATTTTTACACTCCAAACAGAACAAAACATGGAGCTTCTTCTGTTATGGAAACAACCTGACATAATTGTTGAAGGCTACAATCAATTACCATTCATAGTTACTGGTGATACAGATGTACAGGAAATTGATATTGATTTGAGTACCCTGGAAGTCTGGGATTCACGCGCTCCGGAGTTTGGAATGGCGTTACCAAATAATGCAACAATTTTGCTTAAAAGCATTGAGTTTGTTTCCTGGAATCCTATCGAAAAATTTTTGAATGGAATTTTAAGTCTCTGGAAATTCGATGTCTTCGCACCGCAAGCGGTCAACTTTATGTGGGGACCGTGGTTAAACTTCAATCCAGTCGCGCGCGGTGACATGTTCCAAATGGATCCTCCGCTGGGACTCACTGCAATGTGGCTAGTTTACATAATTTTATTTGTAGCTGGACTTAAGTTAGCTAAAGACTTAATTCGTAAGAACAAGGACAAATCAAAAGCTCTTATAACATTTGCATGTGTATTCGCTGGACTTTGGTTACTTCTGGATCTGAGAATGGGATCCGAGATTCTTTCTTATGCAATAACCGATTGGAAGAATTATATTCTCGCAGAAGATGGAGACAAGAACTTAAGAAATCATCTAAGTTTCCATGAAACTGTCTCCGAAATTCTTCCTGAACTTGAATCACAGTCCCCTTACTTGTTTCTAGGACCCGGCAAAACAATTTATTTCTCCGCAATGCGATATTACAGTTACCCGCATTTAGCAGTCGAAAACGGGCCCCTGGCAGAAAAGGCAACGATCGGTTTTGTCTTTGGAAATGCTGAGGCAAAAATTGAAGACAATGGCAAACTGGTTACTTCGAAAGGAATAATTCATCCAGGACCATGCGAGATTGTAGAAAGATATCGCGACGAATCTGCATTAGTTAAATGTAATCCATGACAATCCTCTGGACAATCCCTGGCTTAATCCTTCCCACCTTAACTGGATGGATGCTGGTTCGACTTCTTGAATGGAAAACCCCAGTTTTGTTTAGAATCGAACGCTGGGCACTCGGGTTTCTTCTTGGTCTAACGCTTACAATGTTTATTACATTCTTAGCTCATGTTTGGATTGGGCTTAAGTTGGATTGGGTGGGGTATCTTTTGATTCAGATTGGATTAGTAATAGTTATTGGAGCAACATATTTTGTCGGACTTCGGACTCCGGACTTCAGACCTAGGAATATTGAAACCTTACGTCCGACGTCCTCCGTCCGACGTCCGAATTGGCCAACAACATTAGCAGCCATCCTCATCATCTGGACCCTAATAAAAATCCTCACCGCCAGCATCACATTCCTAATGCTCACTCCCCCATACTTGGATGACACAATTGATAACTGGAATTTTGGAGGAAAAGTAATTTTTGTTGAAGATAGAATTCAACTGGAACATCCAAATGAACAGGGCGAACTGGAGCCCAGTGCAATTGGTACATACCCGCCAACAATCCCAATGGCAAAGGCCAGCCTTGCAAGCTTCGCAGGCAAATGGCACGAGGGGCTTATAAACAGCTTGCATCTATTGTGGTTTATAACAGCTTTAATTTTATTATTCTATGCCCTTCGCAGGGAAGTACCCGCATTATTCGCACTATTAGGAGTCTATATCCTCACAAGCCTTCCTTTATACATGATGCAGGGGACGAATCCTTATACAGATGTTTTCCTGTCCGCGCATATCTTCGCATCAATCAGCATGCTTTATCACGCAATAAAGTCATCTGATCAATCCAAACGCATGACCTTTATGCGATTAAGCGGGGTTGCAACTGCTCTTATGATATTTACAAAGAATGAAGCACTTATGATGCATATGCCGGCTTTGATTTTGGTGCTTGTAATTGCACTGCTGTGGATGAAGAAAGCAAAGAAGATCA
>CAZYBL010000001.1:7609-27655 GCA_964645805.1 uncultured Candidatus Peribacteria bacterium
CTTCAAAGAAATAATCAAGATTGTTCTCTGGTTTGCAATTCCGATTATCGCAATTGCACTCCCCTGGATAATTTACAAATGGACAAATGCTCTGCCATTTGGAAATGCTCAATCGCTATCAGGACTTGAACTTAAGTGGCACCCTAAAGTAATTAGAAGCATTGCATTCAATACTTTCCTGGAAGGAAACTGGATTCTCCTATTCCCACTATTTATTCTGCTGCTGATTGCACAAATAAAAACTGTGCTTAAATCCCCTATTCTGATTTTAGTCGGATTTTTCCTGATCGTATTTTTCGGACAACTCTTCCTCTATACATTCACATTCCTTTACGTGGAAGCACTTTATCAAACAGGGTATGCAAGGGGGATGGTGCAGCTGATACCGATTGTTGTGCTTGTAACGACGATATTTCTAAATATTTTCTTTCGTCCTGATTTAGTGAGTAGTGTGTAGTGAGTAGATAGTTAGTTGTGTTTTTTGGTAGGAACAACATATAAAAAACTATCTACTCACTACACACTCTCATAACTACTTCCACTAGCTTAAAACACACTTTACATTGTAAAATATCATCATGCACTACACAGCTTTCCTCGGCCACCAACCCCAAATCTCCATCGCCGAGTTGTCTGCTAAGCTCCCTGATTTTTCTTTGAACCGGGTACTGGATAACAGAATCGCTCTTTTTGATACCAGTGAAAAACTGGATCAGGAATTTTTGGATGAAATGGGTGGGATCGTTCTTTTGGCTGAACGTATAACCGAGGAGCCCTTGTCGCTTGATGATATACCGCAGGTGCTTTCTAATGAAATAAAAGCAAAAAGAGGAAAAATTACTTTCAGTTTAAGAACTGTGAATATCAAAAGGCCGATGATTGGAACTCTTTATAGAAGATGCAAGAAGAAACTCAAAGATGAAGGACGGGGGTGCAGGTATGTGGGAAGTGAAAAGAAACCCGCTGCAACCGCAGTTATTCACGAAGCTGACTTGATTGAAGGTAAAGACGGATGTGAATTGGTCCTGATAGTAGTTGAAGAAGAGGAAGACCAGACCCTGTGGATCGGACGAACGATTGCTGCACAAGATATAGACTGGTATAGCTTCCGTGATATGGAAAAACCTGTCCGCGATACAACAGTCGGGCTTCTGCCACCTAAGCTTGCACAGATCATGCTTAATTTTGGGGAATTCCTTATAGAAGAAAACAAAAAGCCCGCAGCCGCGATTCGTGGTTCGACTAAGCTCACCACAGGCCAATCGCGGCAAGATAATGTAATTACAATTTATGATCCTTTTTGCGGAACCGGTGTAATACCCATGGAAGCATTAATCCGAGGCTTCAACGTTATTGCATCTGATATTTCAGCCAAAGCCGTAAACGGCACCAAGAAAAATATCGATTGGATACGCAAAGAAGAAGAGATACTCAAGAAAGACTTCTCATCAGAAGTGTTCAAGCAAGATGCACTTAAGCCATTCAAACTAAAAGAACTTCCAAGCATAATCGTCACGGAGACAACTCTCGGACCACCTCTAACAGAGCGACTAACCCAAAAAGAAACCAGCAAACTAAAAACCAAAAACGAAAAACTCCAATGTGATTTTCTCGAGAATGCATCAAAGACGCTCCCCGGAGTCCCCATAGTCTGCGCCTGGCCTGCATGGAAACAGAAAGGCGGATGGGTGAGGCTGGAAAAAGTCTGGAGGACTATCGAGAAACTTAAATATCGTCCAGCTCTGCCACCCGAAGTTGAGCCGGAGGACCCGAAAAGATTCTCACTCTTTTACAGAAGAAAAGACCAGTTTGTTGGGAGGGAGATTGTGCTGCTTATGCCTCCGAAGGGGGTCTGACCTCACCCCCGTCCCCTCTCCATCGCCCAGTCATAATAGGCACATATATATTTGTTCATGTTTAATGTGCCCCACTAGCGATGGAGAGGGGAGCTTCGTTTTACGAAGCCCCTTCTCATTCCATATAAGCCCCTCTCCTTTTCCTACGGTGTAGAATAACAAGGAGAGGGGTTTGGGGTGAGGTCGTATAGAAAAGGAGAAGTGGCGGGAACTTTTGACTATTGGCTCTCAACATTCCCACCCTCCGGCTTAGGATACTCATTATCAGGCATTGAACCATCCGGATAAGGCATCGGCATTGGCCCCGGCATAGGAGGATAATACTGGCCGGGCAGTGGATATTGTCCATCTTTAGGAGGCTCAGGATATGAAGGCACCGGATGAGGCTGAGGCATTGGACCACAATTGAAATGCTCGAACTTCTTCTTTCTTAGGATTTCCTCAATCTCCTCATGTGTCTTTTCCTTCTCCCTTAATTCAATTTTCATAACCTCCTGAATTTTATCCCACTCTTTTTCTTTTTCTGGAGTATGTTCGCACTCAATATCATTATCCCCCGGAGGTTCTTGATCCCAATGGGATCCCCCTTGGGGATAAGGAGGCTGATACGGAGTCATGTTTGGAGGTTCTTGATCCCAATGGGATCCCCTCCCCAAAGGGGAGCCCGTTGGGCTTTGGGGATAAGGAGGTTGATATGGAGTCATGCTAGGAGCCCCATGAGATGGAGGTTCGTATGGAGGTGGATACATTTCCGGTGGAATTCTTTGTCCGGAATCATCACACTTTCGTTCCATATAGAAGAGTTCTTTCTCATGCCAAAGCCTGCTGTCTCCTTCCCAAGGGGAAGCCCCTTGGGCTTCGGTTGACTCACCATTTGCTTCCATTTCCTCACGCAATTCTTTTTCACGTTCTTCCCACTCTCTATCTAATTCTGCAGGATCAGGGCACGAAGGATCCCATCCTCCATCACCTTCCCATGGACCTTCATGAGGAGGCGGAGGAGGCATTGGATATGGATACGGCTCAGGCCCAGGCATTGGATCCCAAGGGGATCCCCCTTGGGGATATGGCCCAGGTCCTGGCATTGGCCCTGGAGGATATGGTCCTGGAGGAGGTCCTCCATCTTTACCCATCATCTCCTCAATTTCTTTCATAACTTCCATCTTTCCGGAGGCCATCAGAGCCTTCTCCATTGGAGGACGCATCTTTTCTTCAAGTATCATGAATATTTCATGAATCCTGTCGCAAGACTGTGGATCTTCCTTTGAGCATGTTTGCTTAATCTCTTCGAAAAGAGCCTTTGCTCCTTCATAAGCCTGCTTAGCTTCAGGTGCAACAGGAATATTTTCCCTTTCAAAGATTGCAATCACCTTTGGAAGCTTCTCCATTATTCTTTCTATCTCTTCAAGTATTTCCTCAACAGGAGGCATGTAACCCCCCGGACCACCCGGCATCATACCACCACCCATTACTTCCTGAAGACTGCTTAGCTTTTCATAAATCTGGCTTGCAAGTTGCATCTTCTCATCTTTTTCGGGTTCACCCGCTGCATAATCAGCAAGAATTGAACTGAGCCAAACAATAGCTTCGCGAACTTTTTCTTCGGATTCGGTACCACGAACATGCTCCATAGCACCGCTTAACCTATGAAGTGCGTCACCGACAATATCCAAAAGCGGTGGCCCGTGCATTGGTGATCCGTGGTGTTCGAACCTGTGTTCCATTTGCTGATTAAATTCCTGAGGCGGTGGACCATACATTGGTTCCTGCATCTTCTTGTCCATTCCAAAATGTCTTCCCTGATCGTGATCGCATTCCTCGCGGTTCTCCGTAACTGATCCATCGGATTTAAAACAAACTCTTTTTTCATATGCTCCTTCTTTACCACCTGCTGCAGCATGAGAAGGTTTATTTTCAGATCCATATTTTGGACCCGGGCCCGAAAACTCCTGTGATGCTCTGAAGAGTTTTTCTTCTGCCTTTGCTTTTAGTTTTTCAATATTGATGTCTTCACCCTTATCTTCTGCAATATCCCTAAGCCTCTCAACCTCCCTTCCTACCTGTTCCGTTTTATGGCTTTCCTCTTTCATTTTTTGACGTTCTTCCATGCGTATCCTCTTCGGTTTCTCTCCGTATTTAATTCCACCTGAAGGCAAATTAACTCTGGTAGAAACATCGGATGCTTTGATTTCTTTACCTGCAACTATTACGGACGCAACTGTATACGCTGTTCCTGATATCATCACTGGCAAAACCAGCACCATAACAACATATTTTTTGATATTTATTTTCATAGGCTTTTACAAGAATATTGTAGCACATCGAGCGTTTTAAGGCAATTTGCATTATTTGGCATAAACATCAATCAAAGTAGAATATCCTCATGCACAAAAGACTAATTTCAATCGGTTGCGCGTTTGCGTTACTTTTGATCGCTTCCACAGCACACGGATTCCTTGGCGCTTTGGATGAGCTAAAAAAAGAATTTGATGCAATAGAAGCAGCCTCCGATTCGGATCTTTCAGATATATTGAACCAACTTGATGATATAAGTGGCGGTGGTAACTTTTCTGACGTGGATAGTAATGATTGGTTTCATACATACATCTCATCAGTTGCCAGATGGGGAATTGCATCGGGATATAAGGATGCTAACGGGGAACCCACCGGGCAGTTCGGACCCGCAGATAATGTGACAATTGCACAAATGCTAAAGATGGCACTCAGGGCCGCACAGGTTGACGAGACAGAGTGCACGGGAACTGCACGCCTGACTCAGGCGCATAATCACTGGGCACATTCATTTGTAGTTTGTGCGGAACATAAAGGTATGAGGATCTTAAATTCGAATCCTGATCTAAATAGACCAGCACTACGTGGAGAAGTTCTAAGCATTGTTCATGATGCATTCGAAGACACCGTCCCACCATTGCTTTCTAGATTCTCAGATACTATCGATCATCCCCTTGAGTCCGACATCGCATTAGCTGCTGCAATGGGAATTGTTTCGGGTGATAAGGATGCCAATGGGAATCCTACCGGGAACTTTAGACCAAACGCTCCAGTTAATCGCGCAGAGTCTGCGAAGATTGTTTACGAGAAACTTAGGGTGTTTGTTATGAGTGGGTAGTTGCCTTTCTAAAAAGGAAAAGCCCATCAACGTTCGACCATTTCACACGCAAAGGTTTTGGTAATGATTTATTGCCTATAAAAATACCTTCAAACATTTCATGTTGACCGTGCGCCTTTTCAAGGAATTGTGGAACAGCTGAGGAAACATTGAAAACCCTCGGAAAGTAAGCTCTCCATCCATAAATGAAACGTTGAATTATTCTGTAATCATCTGGGTCAATCTTCCGGTATTCATCATCCGATGTAACTAACTCAAAATAGTCATCTAATTCATCAGTATCGATAATAGTGCCATCACTGTCAGGAATAACTGCAACAGGTTCGAAGTCACCATGCGCATACATTTCATCTGCAGTGCTGTGGTAATTATTACACAGAACATAACCTTTATTTCTTACCCATTCAACAACACCATCCACACCAATCTGTGGATTTAAAAGGATAAGTAAATCGTAATCCTTGTCCGGCTCAAACTCAGGAGCTTCGGACAGATCTGATTCAGAAACTCCATCATCTCTACCCAGTGGCACTTTCCCCCAACGAGCATCGTAACCGTCCTCTCTAAGAGCATCCATCCACTCCTTGGTCATATCAACATATGTAACACTTGAATTAGGAAAAGCTATGCTAGGAGTAACATCACTCTGACAACAAGGATGTAAAATGTTATTTAAGGAACCTTCAATATGTTTTGTAATTACTTCATATCTCTTAGCAAGATCTGCACTTGAAGTTGGTTCAAAGATAAATTCTTCATCCTGAGTACTAACAGTATCATCAAGTTCTACCTCCTCAATACCAAAGCTGCCGGGTTTCTTAAACCATTTCATAGGCAGAATATTATTGCATATTTATTATTTCTAGTCAATCTCTACCTAACACTTTATGTCTAATTAGGACCAAAAGTCGCACATTCATGGTTATATTTAAGTGCCTTGGCCAATTCACCTCTTTGCTCCAATCTGGTTTTCTCATGACCATAACCATAATTGCTAGGGCCTCTCGTGGCACGTCTTAGCTGATCAACAGCTCTTGCACTTTCAATTATAAGACGTCGTTTGTGTGACATAAAAATAATGGGAATAATTGGAAATATAATAGCTCTTAATTCATATTTGTCAAGATTGGCTATGTACTTTGAAAGTGCTCAGAACCAACGCAAAGCTTTCACCCCGCGTTTCTTACAACTGTGTTGCGTTTCCTTTGCGAATGCAATCATATTACTTAAGGCATTAAACTTGCTCTCTACGGATGCATATTTCATGCGCCTCAATTGATCTTTTTCAAAGCCGGAAGTTCGCGGTTTTCTTTGCTTCATAAACCTTTTAATTCCAAAAGCGCAATAATATCTTGTATATCTTTTTCTCTTTCGGATTTTCTTTTCATTTCGATTAAATCGTCAATGGATACAACTGGAACATCGATGCCCCACACTTCTGCATGCATTTGCTGTTTTGTATACTTTTCAAAGTCAATCGATTCTGCCACAAGTACATCTACATTGAACTGCGGCTCTTTTTCGTGAATAAACGAATACGCAGTTAAGCCTTTTTCTTCAATAAATCTGCGCGCCTTTTTTTCATCATCAAGCTCTTGGATTGAAACAGGAAGTCTTTGCTGGTATCCCAGTCCCTCCATAACTTCAGCCATTATTGCAAGGTTGTCATGATCCAGTGCAAGGAGTATATCGATATCGTTTGTAAACCTCGGATATCCGTGCAAATTCACTGCTACCCCTCCGACAATTAAGTACTTTAGGTTTTTTTCGGCAAATGCACGCAGTATTGATTCATAGCTTTCCACAGTTATATATTACACTCTCAATCACCTTCAAAGAAACCAGATTCCTTATTTTTTGGCTCCGCACTTTGGAGCAGCTTAGAACTGGTGAGCCGGTTGCAAATATATAATACAATTTTGCTTGCCATACACAAAAATAAATCTAAAATACCAGAAGTGGAAAGTGTCAAATATGCGTCTTAACCTGAAAGGAGGTGAAATATGAGACACTCTGCATTGTTCTTTGACGCACTTGGTAATCCTACGCAATCGCTCCTAGACCTTTTGAAACTATTCGGTGTGGAGCACAACAGCAAGCTCGGCGGAATCACCCGCGCAGTGCAGAACGCTTGGTATCAGAACATGAAACTGCGCGCCGAAATCGCGGAGCAACATGGCGACAAGAAGGATGAGGCGATGCCGATTTTTCAGAAGCTCGGCATGGTGGATGAAATCCGCGCGAATCGGATGAAAAACCACAACTGCTTTCTTCTTGGAGCCACCGTCGTCGCAGTCCGAAAGAGGCTTGCGTTCCTGATCTCCGAATGGGAACGCGGAGTCACTTGGATGTCATTCGTATTCTTCGGAAGCAACCGTCCGTTACTTGCGGGGAAGGAGAGTCCGGCAGTCCTGATGGACACCGCCAACCCCGATTTGCCCTGCAAGGAAGACTGGTCAATGGCGCGGGAAGATCTGCCTCAGACCGAGTTCGACATGATGCGGATGGTTTATGCACAAGCCAAGCTCCCCGATGGCTGGATCAGGGACAAAGCAATCTTTGTCCAAGCAGTTGGTAAGGAAGGGCGTAATGCCAACACCCGCGATACGCTTAGCGTGTGGGGTGAGAGACAGCCTGATTCGACTGTGCTCGTGTCGTCCCAACCGTTCGTGAGCTATCAGGGTATCGTTGCCGAAAGAGTCCTTCCGCGCGGTTTTGAACCCGAGTGTATCGGATACGCCGCCAGCTCCGCCATCCCCGTCACGACCTACCTCGATAATGTAGCGAAAGTCATCTTCGAGGTTTGGCAGGACAAGATTGTGTAGTCGGATAGTTGTCAGAGAACATTAAAGCCCGTGCAAGTGAGTGCGGGCTTTTCTAACGTGATATTGCTTAATTTAACAATCCTTTTTCTAAGTACATACCCAAATCTGCGTTACGCTTTTCGCAGAAGTACCCGGGGGCGTTTGGTAGGGGTAGGTATAGTTCGTATTCGGAAAAAATTTTTTAGAATTTTAAAACATCCTAAACTGAGCATCATATTTCGTAGCGTCAATAATACTCATCTGTTCTGGCAGTTTCTTTTCCAGCTTTTTTGCCAGATCAACAGTTGGAATTCGGACTTTTGTATTTACAGTCCATCTGACGAAATCGGAAATTCCGAGCCTGTGCCTCTTCGCGGCGGCTTTCCATTTGGTTTTCTCTATTTTGAATAATGAAATCCGTAGGCTGGTTTTGGCAGTTGGCATAAGGTCTGCGATGATATACTCGAAGTTCATACAAAACGATCGAACTACGTTGTGAATAATTTCGATAGATGTTCTTGAGGTATAAAGATTAGTTTTGTCCACGAAATGCCGACCTAACTCCATGATACATAAGATACAGAAGCCTCCATCCTTTCTTATAAACAAAAGCTATAAAAATGCAGGTTGCTATGCCGTACATATATCCTGAAAGCCAATTATCACTAGAATCTACTGAAAATTGCCATCCTGCACCAAATCCAACTATTGCACCAAATGCTAGAGACCCTATCATCCAAGGCAGATATTTCAAGAATAATCTACCTTCCTCATCATCATTAATCATCTTTTCTCCACGCACCCTTTCGCTCCAATAATCTTTCGCACTGGTATCATCAATAAATCTGCGACCATCAAATGTGCCTGTACGTGCAAACTTATCATTTCTAAGCCGAAACTTCTTGGGCATCTTCTTCAGGGGCAAACATCGGTGTATAGAATTCCTTTATTGCCTCCTGTGAAATTACCTGCGTTGGCTCTTTCGGGTTGAAGGCATCTTTCCATGGTTTATGCCTGTGAGTAATTTCCACAAGCTCTTTTGCTGAATACTTTCCGAATTCTTTCCAAACTTCATTCAAGAACGCAGCAGTTTCATCATTAATGCCTTCGTCAGAAGCTTCCTTTTCAGGTAGTGGTTCTCCCTTGTAATCCTCAAATTGTTTGTAAATGCAATAAACAACAGGTCCTAAATTCCAAGCTTGTATTTCATCATCAAACAATGGCCTTTCATTTACAGCTAAATGAGCAGCTTGGGCAAAGTAAAGCAGTTTTTGCAATTTAAGAGGTGTAATATCATCATTTCTTATTGCTTCCCTGTGTGGGTCTGTACCTGCTTCATCTTCAAGTTTTTTCCGTTCATCATAAGAAAGTTTTATAAGATACCTCGCCACGTTTTCTGCCGATGGTTTAGTGGGTGTGGTAGTACTCATAGCTGAAGCATTATACATACATTGATAGATGTGTTTGCACACAAAAATTGTTATGTCAGTATTTGTCCTTTGTATGAGCCAAAATACCAAAAATAAGAAGATGACAAAATTTGACAATGCTGTTTTAAAACCTTTTAAGAAGAATAGTTCATGTATAAACACTTGTTTTTACGTATTCTAAAGATATGCCTAGCAATAAAGGTGGTCGTCCACCGGCAATCACCCCCGCAGTCGTACGAAAACTAACAGAGGCATTTAAGCTCGACATGACAGTCGAAGAAGCTTGTCTGTATGCCAAAATCTCGAA
This sequence comes from uncultured Candidatus Peribacteria bacterium, assembly GCA_964645805.1. Classification (GTDB taxonomy): domain Bacteria; phylum Patescibacteriota; class Gracilibacteria; order Peribacterales; family Peribacteraceae; genus UBA2144. The sequence goes on from CAZYBL010000001.1 coordinate 17,137, forward strand.
GGACACCTACTACCGAAAATGCAAAGCTGACCCGGGGTTTTCGGACGAAATGGAGAGGGCCAGACAATTTGCTTCAGCTAAGGCTCGCAGGGTTGTTATTGAGAAGATGGAGGACGACGGAGGACTTGCACTTAAGTATCTGGAACGCAAACGTAAAGATGAGTTCTCACCGAGATTTGAGCAACAGGTAGAAGGCTATTCGATTGTTGAATTGGTAAAGCAACAAGAGCAATTCGAAAGGATAGATTGGGATAATGCAAGTAAACACCTGCAAGCACTTGAAGAATCAGATAAAATGAAACAGCTATGACATGGTTCTATGCTCGCCTGATTACAGCAATAATGCTCCTCTGGGCTATCCTTCCCAACCCATACCCTTATTACATGCTTCTAAGGGTCGTAGTCTGCGCTGTTGGTGCCTATAGTGCATATATGGCCTATCAGAAGAATAAGGAAGGCTGGGCGTGGTTGTTCGGGCTTACAGCCGCGCTTTTTAATCCATTCATCCCGGCGCATCTGACGAAGGAAATTTGGATGATATTGAATGGTTTAGGGGCTTTTATATTTTTTAAGAGTCTAAAGGAGTTTGGCAAGGATATGTGATTCAATCCTTCTTCTTCGATTGGTACTCATCCCAAAAAGACCAGATGAATATACCTACAGTCACTGGAAGTAATAAAGAAAAAATATTTTCCCAATTATAATTATAATAATTATAAATATTAATATAATCGTAAAAAGGTCTGTTATTCACAATTAAAAATAGAACTGCAAGAAAAGATATTTTCTTTAGCCAGCTTACTCGTATTTTTGTAATATCTTTATTGTTTTTCTTGTATACATCATAAAATGACCAGATTAATAAACCAAGTATCATCGGCAAGAATAACAATCTGATTGTTTTATCTATATTTTCATTATTTATGTCCCAACCATATTGTTGGCATGACCATGTAGCAGATGACTTTTCATATAATCTGCGTTTACACTCATAAAACATATAATCAAAGTTTATTTTATCTTTAACAAAGATCGCAGTAAGTGCTGTTAAGAATCCAGCTCGTTTAATCCATTTTTTTGATGGCAATAATTTTGTGATTCTCTTCATATTATTGAGTGGTAAAGTTAATTCTGATTTTTTTTCTGGTATTCATCCCAAAAAGACCAAGCTATTGCTCCAAAAACAATGAACAGAATAAACGATATAAAAGCACCTTGGTTAAAAATAAGGACATGTGGCAAATATGGTTTCCCTGTTAATTCCTTTGCGCTACCCATAAACGGATGATTCCAGTTAATTTTTTCAGCATTCACAATTCCTGATAGCAGAGCGAGAAATAGAATTCGCTTTATCCACTTTTTGTCTGGGATAAAAGGGTCTATATCAAAATTTTCTATTTTTTTTATTACTGCATGAATGGTTGGGAACCAGCGGGATAATTTGGACATAATAAATTAGGGGTTATACAAATCATAATCGAAATCTGTTTCAATTTGCAGAATGCCATTTTCATTCCATATTTTCAGCTTTCCATCTTCTCCATTTGTATCTATATATTGCTGTTTTAATTCTCCATTCTTATAGAATTTTTTGGTGGTTCTTATGTAGTACCAAGTACCATCACCTTCTTCATCCTCATCCCATTCCCATTCAGTTACTGCCTCAGCTTCAATATCTCCTGACTCATAATATGCTGTTTCCAGAACAGTATCTCCGTTAACAATTTTTGAATAAATCAACATTCCATCTAGGTTATATTGTTTGTGATTCACTAGCTCACCGTCTTCATCATATTCGTAAAAAGTGCGCAACTCCCCATTTGGAAAATAGCATTTCCAGATATCAGATTTGTTTTTAGTCTCTATGAATGAAAAGCGACCTTTAGATAACTTATATGTACCCTCACAAAAAATCTTGTTACTGTTATAGTTAAGTTTGAATTCCTCGAGCCGTTCGCTTTTCTCAAAATGACTGCATCCCTGTAATAATATTAGGCACGGTATTATCAAGATAAAATTTTTCATTTTGAAAATAAAAGAATTAAATACGAAATAATAAATCCAAATCAATATTTGCCTTTTTCTTCATTATGGCATGAATCGTTGGAAACCAATGGGAGAATTTTTTCATAATTTGATGAAATAAAAAATAAAATCATAATTTTTTCCAATTATCATATTTCCGGTTTGTATTTTTGACTAAATAAGAAAGTATTTCGAATGCATCCTCTAAACTAATATCTGTTTGGTGGGATACAGCTCTTGGGAAAACAATAGAAGCTCTTAAAGCATTACCCTCCCGTTCAAGCATGTTTTTATAAGTATCTTGCCTAGCAGAAATCACTTTATTCACATGGTCTTTAGCCTTTTGATTATCATCTGATGAGAAATTTACATAACGTTTTTTAATCTCTTCAGATAATAAAAAACGATGTAAAATGGGAAGCATTCTTTCTTCTCTAATAAACCATATTAAATAAGCGAAACATTCAAATTTTACTATATCTCTGTTTCTTGCTTCGATTTTCTCATCAAAATGGTTCACTGTATCATCAATAACCTCTTTAATGCCATTGAACATTACATCGGCTTTACTAGATATTTTAGCCATAAATTTTTCCTGCTCTTTTCTCTTAACCCAGCGTAAACCGATCACCACTCCTATAATGGCTATTACAATTGATGCAATTGTAGGAATGTACCAATAATCCAAATATTCATAGCCTAGCGGATTGATAATCAAAACAGCACCTGCAATGGTAGCAATTATTCCGTAAATAATTGACATAATGATGGCAGCTCTTCTTTTATGATTTGGAGCAATTAATGATCCAATTGTTATAAATAATATTGGGATTAAAAACGCTTTTAACCATTGTTTAACAAGTAATAAAATATTGTACAAAAAATCAGATTCTAAATTCAAAGATATTGCTAATTTGCCTGCAAAAAATGTCAATATAGTAATTAAATAATGTATGCTAAATATACAAGTTAATGCAACAGGGATCATTAGAATCCACCTAATAGCATTTTTTATTTTTTGGAATTTTGATGTCGGCTCATATATTTTGTCCTCTATTTCATTATCACATTCGTTTTCTGAAAGACCAATAATGAAAATTCCTAAGAACTTGAACCCCAATGTTATTAACAATAGTAATATTAATTCTCCTAAATATGACCATTCCGCACTGAAAATTGTGGCCAAAATTGCTATTGGAACAACACCTATACCCCCAAGCAGAATCCCAAGAAAAATTCCTATGAATCCCCAGAGCTGATATGCAATTAGGAATGACCATATCCACGTCGTAATTCCAAATAATTCTGATGATAAATATATTCCAATTCCACCATATGCTCTTGTCTTTTTAAAAACTGATAATGGCAATAAGATAAATATACAAATAGCTAAAACTACAGCAGATATCTTTAATAACCATGGGTATAAGAAAGCACTTAGCACAGCACCACCAACAATAAATAATGCAGGAATAAGCATTAAGGCAAAAAGCAAAATTATCCCGATAAAAAAAGTCCCGATTCCTTTTCCTGCACCAATGATTTTTTCTTTTATTGAGCCATATTTTGAATTATTAATTATCATTTTTTTTGGGATAAATTAGCCGATAGTGCGCTTATTATCACAAAACGGCACTCCAGCCGGAGCTCCCAACATCTCGCAAGGTTACCCTTGGTGGTGTCGGACCGGACAGGAGTGCCGATCTCTCACCACGCTGGGTAAAATGCCAAAAAATGGCACGAAGATGTTGGGAGCAATTAGAATTGTAGCAAAATCTGTCTTATAACAACTATATTTAACCTGATTTTATGTCAATTAGTTGAACCAAGGGTTAAGAATAAGAATTCCTACACTATATAAATACCAATTTGTAGAATATAGCCATTATGAAAATTATTATTAATAAAGAAGATATACTAATTAAGCTTGATGAGCTTGAACAACAGATGCCAAAATCTACCGAGATTGCGGAAGAAGAGAAATGGAGCGACAGGGTTATGCAATTTGTTAGGCAAATAAATTCAATGGATGATTTTTTTCAGATACCTCCTCATATCTCCAATCATTTTGCTCAAACATGCAGAACAGATTATATACACTCTGATACCCAATCATGGAGAGATAATCGTCTAGGTGGTTTTTTCACAGAAGTGAGTGAAGAGGCTAAAGACGATCTTCTTCTTCATCGGAGAAAAGGGAGAAAGGATTTTTTTGATAGGTATCGTGAATTCTTGATAAAGCAATTCGAATATTTAGATAACAGCATTGGGAGCAATAAAAGAATAGCAACCAAGACAAAAAGAGGCAGACCGCCTGCTATAAAGTTTTTTAGTGGCTCAATTTGTGATGGACAAAAAAATGCGATTATTTCCAAAAAATACCAAATACCTGTTTCTATTTGCAGAACTATTCTGGAACTCACAGATAGCAAAGCAAGAAATAAATGGGTAATAGGGATAGACGAATTTTATGAGGCATATGAGGGAAACACAGGAATAAGCTGGGGAGAGATCGGAAAGCAAGATCAAGAAAAGACAAAAAAACTGCTGCGAAATCATGTCCCAAAGATAAATAACTTGTTTAAAGCGGTAGAACAGGATGAATGGCTACATCGCACACCAGATTCAATTGAACGGCTTTGGTAAGGCAAATATTTCCGCTTAGCGATATTAGCATCTATTAGCTATCCATTTTGTTTAACTCGAGTCGCATTTTTTTGCGACCATGAGTATTCAAACTGAAACCGTTGGCATCTCTGATCTTGGGCTCGCTTCCACCTTGAGCTTAATGGGGTTCCGAATTGATAGACTCGACAGAAGTAATCCTAAACGTGTCACCTTTTGTTTTGGCAATGACTCCGGGATACAAGGAGCAATTGATGATTATTGGAGTGGAAGTTTACTGCTTTCACCTTCAAAACTGTTTGCACATCAAAAATTGCTTAAACAGCGTCTTTATTCTCAACAATCATGAACCTATCCGATCCCAGCATCGACAGGTTTCGTGAAATTTGGAAGCAAACCTATGGTAAAGAGCTACCGGAAGAAGATTCACGAGAATATGCGACAGATTTATTGAAGCTTGGCGAAGTTATTTACAGAAACAGATTAATTACAAAGAACAGAAAACCGCCCTAACACGATTGTGAAGGACGATTTTCTTATTTCATTACGAATCTCTTTAGCATGAATAATCTAACACAGGAACAGAGGCTGGAACAAGTTATTTACACCTCGTTCTGGATATCACAGGTTAAAAAATTAGCAGAAAAATGGAACGCGCGACTGGTCATTGGACCGGAAGCAATTAATTATTTCTTAACAAACACTGATCATGACAAATCATAAATTTATAAAAGATTTTATTACCGACTTACAAATACCCCGTTATGCAATACAGGTTAGCTCGCTGAATTATGTATTCGGCAAACTGACTCTGGAAAGCTACGACGGTCTTATACAAAAACTAAAAAAAGAAAATACATACTTGCTTGGCGGAATTAGTCCCAAGAAGGCGAACAGAGCGGAAGATGATGATGTAAAACAAAAGAATTACTTCTTCATAGATTTCGATATCCGCAATTATTTTAAAGAACAACACGCAGAAGAAGTAGATGACGAACAGGTAAAAGAGATTGGCATTGGAATCACTAAATCATTTGACGAAGATCCAATACTTAAAGATTGGCGATATCTTGTATTTACCGGAAACGGTTGCCACATTTACTTATTCGGAGATCCTGTGAGTATTACTTCAAAGGAAAATTGGAAGTATGGCATGAAAAAGATACTCAAACATGCCGAAAAGATTGCCAAAATGCCTCCTGATAAGGGATGCGTGAATGTAGGGAGAATATCCAGGCTTCCGGGCAGTTTTAACCACAAAAACGACAGGACGGTACTGGTTGAAATACTTAAAATGAAAGAATCAACCTTTGATATTTCTAAAGTACAACAGTGGGGTACAGAAGAATTAAAGAGGGTAACGGAAGAGGCTAAAAAGAGAGCAGAAAAAATCGCAGTACAGTACAAGAATGCGGATGACACTTATAACATGATCCAGTCAATTCCCATTGAAGTTCTGATATGCAGAGAACTTGGAGTAGATATTGAAGAAGGCAAAGACGGAAAGAAAAATTTTGATGATCCGGCTGAGGGTCGCATACGAGGCTACTGGGTCCCTCCCGGATCAAACCATGTTATCCATGGCGGGACATCGGCATTTTCTGGCGAACATGAGGGATATTCTCCGTTTGAATTTATTAAGATGATAAAAGGATTCAGTAATAAACAAACCTTTGACTGGTTTAAAGACAATTTTGTTGAGGTGCGCAACAAATCTGATTCAGAATTTATGTCAAATGCTCCTCCGGATAAATATGATGAACCGGAGGAGCCTATTGACCTTGATCAATTCGAGTGTATGACTGCAAAGGATATTCAGGACGTGTTGCAGCTTACAATCAAGCATGACGATGCCAACAAAGTCGCCACTCTGATTTGCATGATAACTGCTTATACAGAAGGCGAACAATTCAATATCAGTTTTATCGCTCCATCATCCACCGGCAAAAGTTACATTCCAATGGAAGTAGCCATGTATTTCCCCATAAGGGACGTTATGGAGATAAGCTATTGCACTCCAACTGCCTTCTTTCACGATTATGGATCATGGAACAAGAACACAAAAAAGCTCGTGGTTGATCTTTCGCGAAAAATTATAATATTCCTTGATCAGCCACACATGAAGCTATTGGAACGCCTGAGACCGCTTCTATCGCACGATAAAAAGGAAATGCAGGTTAAGATAACAGATAAAACCCAAAAATTCGGTATGAGGACAAAGACAGTCTATTTAAGGGGTTATCCTTCTGTCATATTTTGCAGTGCTGGCATGAAGATAGATGAACAGGAAAGCACAAGGTTTTTTATGCTATCGCCTGAAACCGGACAGGAAAAGATAATGGCAGGAGTGCTTGAATGCATAAAAAAGGATACGGATAAGATCAAATATAAGGCAATGCTCGAAGCTGACCCCAAGCGCATGTTGCTAAAACAAAGAATAGTGGCAATCAGACAGGCAGGAATAGATGATGTCATAATTCCTGATGCGGAAGAGATAAAAAGCCTTTTTTTGAATCCCAGACCAATTTTAAAGCCTCGACACCAGCGTGACGTAAAAAGGCTTATGTCGCTTACAAAGGGTTTTGCCATGTTGAACTTTATGTTCAGAAAATGTGACGGTGGGACGCTTTATGCCACACTGGAGGATATACGAGAAGCCATAACAATTTGGGATCAGATTGCAGAAAGCCAGGAATTCAATATTCCGCCTTTCGTGTATCAGGTATATAAAGATGTAATTGAGGTGGAATACAAAGATTTGAATAGCGATGGATCAATCGATGGAACATCCATCGGAGTGAGTTACAAAGATATTCTAAAACGCTATATGAAGGCTTATGGCAGGGCTTTGCCCTACTATCAACTTATAAATGACATAATACCAGCCCTCGAAATATCCGGCCTTGTTCAACTGGAACAAGATCCTAATGATAAGCGCAAAAAGCTGGTTTACCCCACCATGCCACTTAATATATCTGACAAAATAAATAATAAACCGGAGGGTGGGGTAAATGATGCAACAAGTGAAGAAGAGATATTAAACGAATCTAATGCAGTTCAGGCAGTGGACGAAATATTTGGTAAAGAAAAGACCTAATGAAGGCATTTTGTTGCCTGTTGGCTAAGTTTTAGTTACTATTGTTACGGTTACCGATTCGCAAACGCTTTGTTTTTGTCTCTCAAATGGGGCGATTCCGTCGACAATGCGTTTGCAAAGTCGGTAACCACGGATCGCCCCCTTTGAGTTTCTTACCAATTACCACTATGAAAGCCGCCATATACAACCGAAAATCAACGGACACAGAAGACAAACAGGTTCTTTCTATAGAAAGCCAAGACGAATACAATCTTGAGCGAATCAAGGACAATGGAGATGAGCTTATTGAAACATATCAGGAATCTCGTTCGGCAATGAAACCATATAACAGGCCAGAGTTTTCGAGACTTACTGACGATATCCGTTCAGGCAAAATTGAAGTTATTTATTGCTGGAAACTCAATCGCCTTGCCCGAAATGCTATTGATGGAGGAGAAATTCAGTGGTTACTCCAACAAGGTATTATTAAAAAAATTGTTACCTCCGAGCGAACTTATCTCCCCTCGGATAATGTTTTGATGATGATGGTTGAAATGGGAATGGCAATACAGTTCAGCAGGGATCTGGGGAGGGATGCAAAGCGTGGGATGAAAAAGAAAGCCGAGATGGGTTGGTTCCCGGGGGTTGTTCCCGTGGGTTATTCGAACAGTTACGGACAGAAGGGTGAAAAGTATGTACTTAAAGATCCCGAGAGGTTCGATATTGTTAAGAGGTGCTGGGATATGCTTCTGGCAGATACAAAAACGGTTAAAGATATTCATAGAATAGCAGCCAAAGATTGGGGTCTAACCATACTGGGTGCTCATGGTAAGAATCCTCGGCCTATAAGCAGATCATCTATGTACAACATGTTCTCTAATCCTTTCTACTGTGGAAAGTTCAGATGGGATGGAAAGATATGGCAGGGCAAGCATCCGCCTATGATTACAGTTGAGGAATACGACAAAGCGCAGGAGATACTGGGGCCGAGAGGCAAACCGAGGTTGATCGCAAATCAAAATGTTTTCGCAGGTCTTATATTCTGCGGTAGTTGCGGGTCCGCGGTGATTATGGATGTGAAGCGCAAGATGATTAAATCCAAGGGCAGGGAGAAAGAGTTTAAGTATTTCCGGTGCTCCAAGATGGGAAGGAAGGCCAGCAGTTGCGTTGAGAGAGGTTCTGTTAATGAGGGTGACATAAAGGATCAGATATTCGAAAAGATAGACAGCGTGGATATTCCGGAGGCCTTTGTTGACTGGATGCTTGATGAGCTTCGTATTGGGCAAGCAGATATCGCCAGGCTACAAGAACAAGAGCTTTCGAGATTACAGAAGAAATACAAAGAAGCTGAGGAGAAGGTAAACAAGCTGGTGAAGAGACAGCTTGATAAATCCACAGAGGTGTCCGAAGACTTGTTCAGATCAACTCTTAAAGAGCTTGAGACGGACCGGGATCACTGGAACGAGCTTATCAACGATTTCCATGCTACAGCGAAACAACGAACCCAGGATACTGTTGAATCCGTAAACTTCGCGCATGACATTAGGCAGGAATTTGAAGGTGGAGACCGGGACAGAAAGGTGGAAATACTCAGGCGCATCGGACAGTCGATAGAACTAAAGAATAAAACCATAGATTTCCGCTTGCGTAAGTCATTTTCCGCCTTCAAGGAGTGCAATGATGCTGTTAAAGCAAAACTGGGTTCAATAGAACCGCTAAAGATGCCTTTGGTTAAGGTAAAAAATGATGTATTGGAACAGGTTGTTCCAATTTGGCTCCTCGGGCTGGATTCGAACCAGCAACCAATCGATTAACAGTCGATTGCTCTACCATTGAGCTACCGAGGAGTGTGAAAGATCTACCGGCCTGTTGTATATTATATAATAATCAAGGCAAATGAGTAAATCTACTTCCTTCCAAAAATCAGTCTAGTATGCAATCGATAAAAATATCAACCAACCGCAACAAACAGATTGTTGACATGACTAATGATGTAGAAGAGCTCATTAATAATTCAAAAACCGAAAACGGCCTTATCCACCTCTTCGTCCTGCACACAACTGCCGCTTTGACTGTAGCCGATCTGGATCCCGGGACTGACCTGGATATGCTTGATGCTTTCGAGGAGATGATGCCTAAACTAAATTACCGCCATCCTCATGATCCATCACACGTCGGGGATCATATTATGAGTTCTATTATTGGTCCTTCCGTCACAGTTCCTTTTGAGAATAGCAAACTCAAACTTGGCACATGGCAAAGAGTAGTGCTTGTTGAATTTTCTGGGCCTAGGGAAAGGGAGATAGTTGTTTCGTTTATTAAATGAGCTTAAAAAAAATCATAATAACCATTTGCCAAACGGCATCTTTCTGCTAGCCTGCCTGCCTTAAATTTCCTCCAAATTTTAAATGCACTATGTATTCGACGCAGAAGATCCGTACCAAGGTGATTATGATGTAGCACATGTAATATCTGTTTATGGACCAAATTGGGAACCAAAAGCACAGATTGATCATCCCACAGTAGTATTCGAAACACTTAAGGCAATTGCAACAGATGCCAGAAGAAGAATAGGTGAAACAGAACACCCCGACGATCTCTTCAGAGTACTTAGAGGTATTGGTAGTGAAGCAATGAGGAATACAGAATTACCGCCAGAGATCAGGAAAGAGTTGTTTTATATTGGTTCTCAGGCAATTGGAGATCTTAAAACTGTTACAAGAGACAGAGGAGAATTTTATGATGCAGCGGACGTAGGCCATCTGGTTCTAAGGGATACCAAACACCTCGGTC
>CAZYBL010000002.1:0-24893 GCA_964645805.1 uncultured Candidatus Peribacteria bacterium
AGATAAGTTATGGTTTCAGGTGTTTGATTTTATGCGTTTCATTTTTCAGACTAGGTTTTTAATATGTATTATAGTTGCGCAACTATTATATTAATCATTTAATCTTTTAAATCCTATAAATCAAGGTTAATGACCTACTCCCCGCACTAACGTGCGGGGTTTCTTGGCGTGTCATGAGAATTCAAAGATAAGTTGATAGATATTGTGGTTGAGGCTTTGAATTCTCATGCTGTAATCGTAGCACGACGAGGCGTCGTGCTACGACAAAGGCACAATTCATCCCCGGACTTACGTCCGGGGTTCTCTTGAAGGAGAAAAGACGCCACGGTGAGGTTAGACCGCGGCGTCAACGAGGGGCTTCGGAGGCCCCTACGGAGGTTGTTGGCTATTTTTCTTTAGCACTCTTGTAACCTGTCCCCCAAAAGAGGACAAAGGCAAGTGCTATGAGAATCATCGCACCAAGAATGCTGAACTGGATGAGCGGATGGGACGTGAAGTCCAGCATCCAAACAAATAGGCTATCGTCATGAGGACGATTGAACCATAATCCAGCCCACCATTCGTAAAGTCCGAAATAATCGTTCATGGTAAACTCCAATCTTCCATGAAGCCAACTAAGCCCCTACCCGTTCGGCTCTGCCAGAACTAAAAAATAGGAGCAGTTGTTGGCTCTTTTGTGATATGATGTGTAAAAGAACCCATACATTCTAGACCAATTTAGCTATTTGTCAATCCCCTATTTCTCCCATGAAAATCGTGTCTAAAGCGGTAATTGCAGGCATTGACGAGGCTGGAAGGGGCGCAATTGCAGGCCCAGTCGTGGCTGGAGCATGCATACTTCCCAGAAAAAAAGACCTCCCCTCCTTTATTAAAGACTCAAAACTACTAAGTCCCAAGGAACGCGAAACAGCCTTCAAATGGATCAAAGACAACTGTAGTTGGGGCGTAGGAATAGTCACCGCCTGCGAAATTGATAAACTTAGGATCCTTGATGCAACCGAAAAGGCAATGCAAAGAGCTGTAGCTTCACTTTCAAAACAAACCAAGCCTACTTATCTTCTTGTAGATGGTAGAGATAAGTTCTGGTTCGATTACCCTCACAGTTCAATAATCGATGGTGATGAAACTGAACCTTGTATTGCAGCTGCTTCGATTGTTGCAAAGGTAACACGCGATCGGATCATGCTTAAGCATGAAGAAATATTTCCGCAATACGACTTTAAATGTAACAAAGGATACGGAACTCCTGAGCATTTTGATTTGGTAAAATCTAGAGGTCCCAGTGTTATTCACCGGCAGACTTTTTTGCATATCAACAATTAACAATTAACAATTAACAGTTGACAGTTAACTAACTAATCTTTGTTACGTTTTTTAAAAACAATCAACAAAATTAATCCGACAATAATAATTGGAATCGTTAATAGTTGTCCCCTACTCATCATCACAACTCCAAAATCGAATGTTCCGTAAGGTTGTTCACGGAAGTACTCAACGACATATCGCAGCAGCCCATACATTATCAAAAACAATGCAAAACCCTTTCCAGTCGATTGTCCTACAGACCCGTAGGGGCGACTGTACATACATTGTACATACACCCGCAACAATCAAGTTCTTGAGTATTGCGTAAATTTGAGTCGGATGCCTGAGCCCTTCTACATCGGGAAAAGACATAGCCCACGGCAAAGTAGATTCAATTCCATAAAGCTCACCGTTAATCAGATTCCCCACTCTGCCAAGTGCAAGGCCTAAAGCAACTGGCACTACAATTACATCTAACAGATCCAACAGATTGATTTTTTGTTTCCTTGCAAACAACCAAAGAGCTAAACCTACTCCTATGAATCCTCCATGCGACGACATTCCCCCTTGCCAAACCTTGATTATTTCCAACGGATTTGAAAGATAAAAGGTAGGCTCATAAAATAATACAAAACCAAGCCTGCCCCCAACAATCACTCCAATAACTCCCCAAGCAAGCAAAGTTGACCACGCATCACGACTCAGAGAAAGACCTCTCCACTTCTGAATTTTCGGAAGCAAATACCAAGCTAATAGAAATGCTGCTAAATACATTAGTCCGTACCAGTGGATTGGGAATCCTGCGATTGTCAGAGCGATGGTTCTGCTTGGGAATAATTCAATCATTAGAATTTGGGTTTACATATCACTTTCAGAATTGGAGCCCCTTCAACTTCTTCAAGACAAGGATCATTCAAAAACCCGCTTACATGTTCACCATAATAATTATAGAAGAGGTTTGATGTCACAAAATAAAGTGGCCTTTCCGGAATCGATGAAATGAGTACGAAGCGATCTGCATTCGAACCATACAATAACTTCTCCCAATCTTCATAATCCCACGTTGGAAAATCAAAAAGACCTGGTCCACCGACATATAAATTCGGAAGCCAACCCAAAGCCCATGTAGCAGAATTATTCTCTAACGCAATAATCTTTGCATCCTCTTCCACGAATTCTGGAATAGTTGCAATCACATTAAGCTCATCTTCGGATATCCTTGGAACCCATCTAAACATCGGTGGATAAGACCAAACCAACTGGATAGCAACCAAAACCACAATAATACTCTTCCCAAAATTACGACTTTTCCTCCACAAAACTAATAAAGCTATGGCAGCAAATGGCATTAAGAAGAAGTCAAACTGTAGGAAGAATCTTCTGTAAAAAACTAATTTTAATGCGATAAAAACAAAGCAGATGAAAGGCGCGATCAACCAAACCGAGAATCTTTCACGCCTTATCCTTTGGATCCATCCTAATAAACCAAGTGCAAGTATCACTGTTCTGTGTTCAACATAATACATTGCCTCCGGGAAATGGCCTGATGGTGCACTCTCCCCCCTCAAAAGGAATATGGATTTGAAAGGAGCCCAGAAGGCTCGAAAAAATATTGGCGCATACCAGACTAAACCTAACGCTGCCACTGCAGCAAATGCCAAAGTCCACTTTCTAAACTGGGGATCTCTCCAACCAGTTCTAAAATGCAATATCCACCAGGCAATTAGTGTCAATCCGAGGATCAATCCAGTTTGATTGTGGCTTAATATTGTTAATGCACCAAATGGAATCATCCACAAAGATCTTCTCTCGAAAAAATGAAAAGTGAGTATAAGGAATAGAAGTGCCAAATACGTCTTCCAATACATTTGTGCAAATCCATCAAAGTATGCAATGGAAAAAATGCCCATCAACAATATAAGAATTCCAACTGACCTCCCTTCACGCTTGGCGAAGATCCATGCATATACTCCAAGTAGCCCTACTACAAACACACTCCATATCCAGCCTAAGAACCAACTGACCGGAACTCCAAGTTTCATTAGCACGCTTCCTATCAAAAATAATCCATAAGGATATTCCTGCGCCCAAGGGCGTAGTTCTGGAAGCGAGGGAAACGCTTGAGAGTATTTGATAAACAAATACCTGTACATCCCAGGGTCATATCCAAGCGGGAGATTAAAGGCGAAGATGGGGTAGAGGAATTTTGCGAGTAGTAAAACTACAAGAATAGCCAAAAAGATATTACATTTAACCTTCTTCACAACCATAGGATACCCTAAATCCTCACCGCCTCAATAATTAATCTCTGTCTAGTTGATCCTACTGGATAACATGTTATGAGCTTAAGTAAACTCAAATCAGATTGCTGAGCTAGAATCATTGTATCATTCGCATCAACGACTTTTGTGTTAGATATTTTGTAGCTAACTATCGATCCCCCACCGACAATGTTTATAACATCACCAACTTCAAGCTCAGGAAGCTTGGCAAACAAATGACCAAAGTCACTTTCTTCCGCCCTTTCATGTGGAGGGCTTGAGTGTCCTGCAATAATCAAAGACCCATCTATACCAGGAGCAGATGAATGTGGATAAGCGGTTGCGCCATGCAAAAGACCGACTTGCATTTGTTCTTCGAGCAGATCCCACTGTTTTGCATTCCAATATTTATTACTCGGAAGCATTACTGGTGCACGAACCGAAATTCGCGGAATTGAAACCGATAGCCATCTTTTAATCTCCCATTGGCTTAATTCACTATCAATCTGACTGGTTTTTGCAACTTTCAGCACAGCTTCTGCCGTGCTCTGTTTATTAGATGGACTTACTTGTACTAACTCCGGCTCTGAAACTTTTTCCAGATCTTCTACCAAATCAATTTTAAAAGCCGGATGAGGTTCCTCTTCTTTGATAAAAACCTCTTGCACCGGCTCTATTATTTTAAATGCTACGTTCTGTAATAATTCCTCTGGTTCTTTTGTAGACTCTATTTCCTCCTCATCAAGCAAAACCGATTCTGCAGTGTATTCTTTTACCTCCAATGACACAATATGAGACCAAATTGCCAATGAGACTGTTGCTATAAACCATGCAAAAACTATCGCAATTATCTGTTTTTTTCTTTGTGTCATTATATGTTATTATAGCATATTTTGATATATTTGACAATTATGACCATATTTTGCATTTATTTGCCTTTTCATAGATCTCAACATCTTACTTCCTCATAATTGTTCCCCCCATACCTGAAACCATTTTTGTCCCTAGTTTAAGCCAAAAAGTAGATTGAGCAAAAAGTTTATACAAAATATTGTATTGACGGTGTTTTCTGTCTGACACATTATTAAGTAGCGCCCCACCCACCAACAGCTTCCCACCCCTGGGGGGGAGGGTGTATCTAGATGTATCGATAACCCCGCATCAACCACCCATCAAAACAATGCTAATCCTCGCCATAGAAACCTCCTGCGACGAAACATCCGCTGCCATCGTAAAAGATGGACGAAAAGTCCTAAGCAACGTAATTGCAAGCTCAAAAGAAGCATTTTCAAATTCTGGCGGCGTAATCCCTGAGCAAGCAGCAAGACAACAGGTTAGGTGTGTGCTACCTGTAATCAATCAGGCACTCAAAGAAGCCAACATTACCAAAGATGATATTGACGCAATTGCAGTTACCAAAGGCCCGGGGCTCCTGGTCTCATTAATAGTAGGAACAACTGTTGCCAGAACTCTTTCCTCCATTTGGAAAAAACCACTGATTGGAATTCACCATACACTCGGTCATCTAAGTTCTACATGGCTGGAAGTTGACGAAGAAATCGAGTTTCCAATCATCACCCTTTCTGCATCCGGAGGACATACGGATCTTTGGTTAAGAGAATCTCATACAAAAGGAAAACTCCTGGGACGAACCAGAGACGATGCAGCAGGTGAGGCTTTTGATAAGGGGGCTCAACTTCTTGGCCTCCCCTACCCCGGTGGTCCGGCAATTTCCGAAGCCGCAAACAAAGGTAATTTGGATGCATTTGAATTCCCAATTCCCATGCACAATGAAGAGTCACTGGATTTCAGTTTTTCCGGTCTTAAAACATCACTCAAATACCTAATTCGTGATCTTGGAAAAGGTGACGATTGTCAATTGTCGAATGTAGCAGCTGCATATCAACATGCAATTTGCAGACATCTTTCTGAACGCATAAAACTAGCAGTCAATAATTATCCCGAGATTGAAGAAGTTCATCTAGTCGGAGGAGTATCGGCCAACATTCATCTGCGAAAAATGGTAGAGGATTCAATTGCTCCGATAAAACTTAGAACACCTGTCAAAACCATCTACTGTACAGACCATGCTGCGATGATTGGAGCTGCTGCATTCTTTTTACATCAAGAAACAGGTGAGATTGCATTTGAAGAATTTGAGACGGTTGCATCTATGCCACTAAAAGAAGCTCTCATTTAGAAAGCACTCAAGGCCGGCAAAAGCGCTGCCCCAATAATTGCTAGTGCCCCCAACATTGCTACCACTCTAACGACTGTTTTTTGCTTCATAAAGGGATAAAAAATGTATAAATATTTTATTCTGCAGTTATAGTAATTACCTTCTCGCTTCCAGTTCCAACAGCATCCTCAATACTTAGCTTAACACGATATGTTCCAGGTTCCTCAAATACATGTATCGGATTCTTCTCGTCAGACTGAGCACCATCACCAAAGTCCCACTCAATACTTATAGGATTACCAGTCGTACATGACATATCGAAGCTTACTCCAAGTGGAGCCTTGCCAGATGTTCTACTTGGGAACGCACACGCATCAAGTACAGGTGCACGTATTACTATCGTACGCTCTGCATCAAACTGTTTACCACTAGTTGTGTACGCAGTTAGTTTAACCTTAAATGTTCCTGGCTCTTCGAACAAATGCTCAACCAAAGCTCCACGCTGTTGAGGGCCACTCGAAATAGCATCCTCATCACCAAACACCCATTCAAATCCGGATATTTCCTCATCTCTAATAATTGTCTCGGATGCATCAAACCGAACAAGCAATGGTGCAGTTCCACCTTCAGGACTCATATGTATCGTCACTTCCGACGCAGGTGGATCAACTGATAATGTAATTGGATGCCTTAAGACCTTTCATTTTGGATCTTCCGCAATCAACGTAATGTCATAATGACCAGGTCTTCTGTAAATTGCCTGCAATTCGTTTTCTAGTGAACCTACACTTGTTGCACCTGGTGCTTCCCATCTGAATTCGATAAGCGGAGTTGAAGTCCTGGCAGCAATATTAACAGTCAGTGGAACCTCGCCTTTGATTCTGTTTTGTTTTACTTACGGCTTGCCATCAAATTTCAAATCTTTCAAAACAAGCGGATCGACTATGCGTACAGCAGTATTCAGCTCAGCAATTCCCCCATCCTCTGCGTGAACGCGAACAGTAACCTGGTAAGTTCCTCTCTTATGGAATGTATGCCCGACTGTTTGTCCCCTTTTCTTTTTCGTTCCATCTCCAAATTCCCATATTACATCTCCAACAGGTACCTCGGTTTCAACTTTAAATTTTGTTCCAAAGGGAGCAGGACCAACCAGATTATCCGGCTCAGTCTTTATCTCTACAGGAAATGGTGGCGGTTGAGGTTCGAAGATTTCAATCTCCCTTTCATACTTCTTTTGGGTTTGATTATCCAGCTTAACAATCGCAATAACTTTCACCTTTCCTGTCCTAAGATATGTGTGTACCGCATCAGGCAAATCCGAAACACTGTCCATTATTCCATCATCATCAAAATCCCACTGCACTTCTCTGATTAATCCAAGGTCATCAACCAAAGATTCGACGCTAAATTTTATTGGTTCATCAACCCCAGGATGCATTGGTGAATACGAAAACACCTCTTGTGGAATAACAATCTGACGATTGATTGCTCTTATTCCACCATTGTTCAATTCCATTACTACACTTACAACGTATACTCCTTGCCTATCGAAAATAGCAGTTGCCTCTGGTACCGTGGTCCGATCGTTTTCCTCACCATCACTATCAAAATCCCACGAGTATTCCCTTACTCCTATCCCCCTCTTATTCAAAACCTCTGCAGCTGAAGCAACACTGAATGTTATAGAAAGAGGAGCAACCATTTGGCTCTGATCAACTGGATCAACAATATTTACTACCAAAGGAGGTTCTTTCATAGTGAGAACCGGCACAAGCATCGAAATAATTATTCCCGGAGCTACAAATCCCAAAACTCTTAGTGAGCCCATTATTCTCCTATTTGAATCAACACCCTTTCTAAATAATCTCTTAATAAAAAGGAGTGCGAACAAGAGCAAAACCACAATACCTCCAACAGCACTCATCACCCCCGGCTTAAGCAAGACATCAAACTTATCAGAAGTATTAGGGAAAATACTTATCAGGAAAAAACACCAACCCAGATATGCTATATAGGGAACGCTGACTAGAACCAGCAATGCACTCTTCATTTTTTTGCGCGAATCCTCAGGAACACTTGCACGTGCCTCTTGAGTGGTAGCTGGAGCACTTAAAAGGCTATCAACCGATGGCCTTTGTTCCGGCTTCTTGTTGTCCGGCATGTAAAGAAGGGTTACAAGGAAAACAAATCAAGGAGTTACTCCTATTATCTCCTCTATAATAGCATTTTCCAAGTCATTTGGGAGTGGTGATTCAATTTTTTTTAGTTTAGTGTCACCCATAGAGCCAATTATGTTTTCTAATGATAAAGGTGCCGCATCAGATGGGGCTTCTATACTTGATATTTCATTCTCAAAGAACACTATAGTGAAAGAAAGGGCCAGCTTCGAGGCTTCAGAAATGCCAAACGGAGCAATAGTCCATCTTATCTTGGAAATCTGAAATGATTCTGCATCTACCCACAATTCACCTCTTGCCTCCATTTCTTCAACCAAATTGATGATCTCCTCTTTGTCATGATTTGAATTGGACTCCAGAGCCAAAACATCCAAATATGCTTTAAGCTTCTCTTGATCTAACACTATCTCGTAACGGTAGGCCCTCCTGTTATTAACAAAATCAAATCCATTATCCGATTACTTGTGATTGGGCTCTAATGAGTTGAGGGTCTGGTGCGATTGCTGTCTCTGGTTTAGACACGTCTTTCAAAGGTATCCTCCACCATTTATTCAGTATCGGTTCGATAATCATTGGCATTGTAAGCGGATGGAGTGGATTGCTATCGGCTCTCAAAAATTTTATAAACGGATCGCTGGATTTAAGAAGTACGAAATCACTTTCTAATTGGAAAAGTGTGGTTTCATCATCAATTGGTAATCTGGCATTGGTATTGATTTTCCCTTTTACAGACTCGCCACCGTTTAAATAAAATCCATTGATCTTCGCAGTTCCACTCACACCATGCTCACCATCTGTATCAAATACATATGTACCATCAACCATAAACTGCGCTTCTTTTCTATCCTTATTTGCTTTGACTGCTCTCTCCATAACTTCTTCTACAGAGAGTCGTTCAACCTGTTCACATGAGGACAAAAAGATGACACTGCATATTCCAAGGACTAGGAGCTTTTTCATAGGACGAGAGTATGCCATTCCAACAATCAACTATCAACCAACTAGTTAATTGTTAACTGTTAATTGTTAATTGTTGTATCTCCCCCTAATAACCTCAGCCTCTATATCAGCAGGCTCATCAACTACAAATTTGATTGTTCTCCTCCTACTCGCACGTATATCTGCACGCAAAGTCATAAGCCTCTCGTGATTTTTCCTAATTATCAAAGGAGGATCAAATACAATTCGAACTCGGTCTCCTTCCAGATATCGAGAAGTTTTGCTTCCAGGCAACCACAAATTATGCAAATCTTTGTTACGCGCAGAACCTTCGTTGGTCATTGTTATCGCACGAATCTTGTGATCGTCTTTCTCGTCTGCTCTTAGAATGAACCTGGCAACGGTTCTTCTAGGCCCATAAGTTACTCTTCTAAGTAATTTTAAATATTCAACAGATATTTCCCCAACTTCCTCCCCACCAACCGATACCGTCGCAGCTTCGGCACCACACTGGCCGGCTTCTGTAGACGAAAACCTGGAACCCATCATATATAATCCTCTACTTCCACATTCCAGTCGATCGGAATCCACTTCCTCCTCTTCCGAAGTAGCCCTTGAGCTTTTCTCAAATATTTTTATGTCTGTTGCTGATGAAACAATATCATCGGCTGACTGAAGTACAATCCTGTGCTCCCCTGCATTCTGTGCGCTTGCGTAGAAATCTGCGTAAATCATAATGGTCTTCTCTTCACAAGCTGGAATTGTGAATGACCTTACCCTGAGTCTGATCCGCCCATCCCTTCTATTAAGCCTATGCATACCAGAAAGCCTGGTTTGATCATGCATTGCATAGATGTACTTAATATCTCTGTAATTCCCCATCCCCTTCCTCTTTAAAGCTAATGACTTTAGTGAAACATCGCTTCCACCACATCTTGCCTTGAATTTAAGCTCCAACATATTCACCCTATTTGCACCCGGTGGAACGGTGCCCCCCGCCTTTGGAACAACTGTAACATCAAGTGATGAGTGGTGTTCGGTAGTCCTGATCTCACGATAGGTCTGCGGCGGCCTTAGGTCCGGGGTATTCGTAACCTGGAAATGGTGGAGGTAGTAGGCGAGGATGAGCGAAGAGACCATGTTTACATTATATAGTTGATGATGTTAATTAGGGTTTGCTGGTTTTTGGTTTTTGGTTTTTGGTTCTACTGCGCTACTGCGCTTAAAAACCAAAAACTAATAACCAAAAACTCATCGGGGACTACCAGCTTCCTCCGGCCCCCCCTCCCCCAAACGACCCTCCTCCAAATCCCCCACCTCCTCTTCCACCACCAAAACCTCCTCCCCAACCGCTGGAGCCTCCGTCGCCTCTCCACTTTTTAATCTTCTTGTAATGTTTGGAAACCATGTAATCAAAAACCAGGCCAATCAAAGTTATAACCGGAATCGAAAGCCACCAACCAAAAGCCATAGTCATAATAATTCCGGCAACTGCTCCAAACACTCCACCCAGCCACCAGGATTTTGTCCTACCAAGAAGAGCTACAAAGAAATCTAATATTATCAAAAGCCAGAAAAACGCCCAGATCATCCAAAATCCAAACACACTCCCTTTGTTCGAACTGTACCTATCAGCCGTGTACTCACCACCGATATGTTTTTTAATTGCCTCAATGCCCGACATAAGACCATTGAAATAATCCCCTTCTCTGAATGCAGGAACAATCTCGGTATCAATAATTCCTTTCGCAACTATATCGGGCACTGCACCCTCTAATCCATAGCCAGTCGCGAGGAAGAGATCGCGATCTTGGTATGAAACTAAAATTAAAATCCCATTGTCTTTTTCTTTCTGACCAACCCCCCAAGCGCGCCCCACTTCAAACGCAGTATCTGCAATCGGTTCACCTTCCAGAGTTTCTATGATAAGCACTGCAATCTCATTCGAAGTTTCATCCTCATAAGCACTGAGCATTGTCTCCATAATCTGCTCCTGGTCTTTATCAAGCATCCCCGCTTCATCTGTGACGAAGCCGTCATTAGGAGGAATTGAGAAAGCTTGAGCTGTTGATAGAACTAAGAATGATGCGAGTAAGATACTTCTCATAAACATAAGCAACCAAAAACCAAAAACTAAAAACTTACATCAGGTACCTCATCTGATCCCTCCTCCGCCTCAAAGAAACTTTCCGGACTGAAGCCGAAGATCCTTGCAAGAAGAAGCCCCGGGAATCTCTTAACCTTTACATTGAACATCCTGACTGACTCATTAAAGTCCCGCCTTGCAACAGCTACTCTATTTTCAGTCCCTTCAAGCTGAGCCATTAAGTCACGATACGCTTGGGTGGCTTGTAGCTGAGGATAGTTTTCGAATGTCAGTAACAACCTGGCTAATGCTGAGTCCATACCCTGCGCAGCTTCGATCTTAGATCCCCTATCCCCCGCTCCCATCCACTTGGTCCTAGCTTCTGTAACTGCAATGAATGTTCCTTGCTCAAACTCTGCAGCTCCTTTGACGGTGCTTACTAAATTAGGAATCAGATCAGCCCGCCTCTGATACTGCGTCTCAACTTGTGCCCACTGAGCGTCTACAGTTTCTTTGGCAGAAACAAATCCATTGTAACCAGTCCAGATCCAAAGAGCTCCGATTACAACAACCGCCAATACAATTATTAGTGATGTTTTGGATTTCATGAAGTGAAAAGTTAAAAGTTAAAAGTGAAAAGTTAATAACAAAGTTAACAACATTGATAGTGTAGCAAATCACTATTCACTATTCACTATTAACTATTCATTTTATTGTACCCTAGACACTGTCCAACGAGTATCAGCTACAACTGCAGTTACACCCTCATCAAGCTGATGTACCCCTTCTGTAAGACCACTTTCACGATCACCAGTTTCCGCCTCTCTCTTTTCTCTCTCCCTTTTAAGCTCACGCATCCTCCTGTCAAAACTATCTGAATCTACAACTGTCATTGGACGATCGCCTATCGTATGGCCTGCGTTTTCCTTGTGAAAATCCTTCATGCGCCCGAGTATCGTTATTTTTTGTGACAAGTCAAATATTTTTGAAAGGAAAGTTGGCTTCCTCCTCTCCCCCAACCCCCTCTCCAACGGAGAGGAGGCCTATTAAATAAGCTCCCCTTCCTCCCTCGGAGGAAGGGGCTGGGGGATGGAGGAAGCTTAAACACTCTAGCCATAAGAGTATTTATTGGAATAACATAGAGCACATCGGGGTGTAGCTTCAGCCTTCGCTCCTCGACAAGCTCGGAGCTACGGCCGACAAGCAGTTGGCTTTCCATTATCATAGATACATCGGGATGTAGCTCAGTTGGCTAGAGTGCGTCGTTCGGGACGACGAGGTCATCGGTTCAAGTCCGATCATCCCGACCAGTTCAGACAAAAGGATCAAACCCAACTATAAAGCACGATTGACTCCTCTCCCCTTTTATTGTACTCTTCACTAGTAGTTCCTTTTACCCGCTAAACTTAGTAAAGAGCGTAAGACACAGTTTAGCAATGTTTCACGTCACCCTTTCACGGGAGGAAATGTCATGAAGGTGTTCACTACTGGACAGGTCGCGAAGATCTGCAAAGTGGCCCCGCGGACGGTCGGCAAGTGGTTCGACTCGGGCCGACTGAAGGGGTACCGAATCCCCGGCAGCCAAGACCGCCGTATTCCAAGGGAATACCTGATCAAGTTCCTGAAGGAACACGGTATGCCCCTTGGCGACCTCGAAGACGAGTGTATGGCCAAGGTGCTGCTCGTGGCTCAGGACCAGGTTTTGATCGAGGACCTGAAGCGCGAACTGCCGCCCGAAAGGTCCTTCAAGGTCGCGGTCGCAGCCAGCGGCTTCGAGTGCGGGATTCAGGCCGAGAGCTTTCACCCGGACTGTATCATCATCGACTTCAGTATCGGGAAGATCGAAGCATTGCAGATTTGCCAGAATCTGCGCAAGAACATGGACTTCACCGAGACGATCATCGTCGCGCTGCTGCCCGACGACGGCCAACCGATGAGCTTCGATCGGTCCGCGATCAACGAAACGTTCAAGAAGCCGTTCGACGCGAGGTTGCTCGCGGAGCGCCTACGGACGCTGATCGGCGCGACAAAGGAACTGGTCTGATTCGGGAATCTGGCAACCTGAATTGGACAAATCAAGCCCTGCTGCAGCCAATGCAACAGGGCTTTTCTTATATTGTCTGAACCACGGATTACACGGATGGCACGGATTTCACGGATAACTTTATCAGTGAAATCAGCGTATAAAAAATCAGCGTAATTAGCGTCTCACTATTGACATCCAAACTCATTCCACTACAATCCCCACAGAAATGATCCAGAAATCAATCATTATCAGCATTATTATTAGCCCACGCTAGCGCGAGGAGGTAATACTGACTGATAAATTATCACCCCGCGCAAAGCGGGTTTTTGTTTATATTCCCCAAATTACCATGGTAGAAGAAGAAACAGATGTTTGTTTAGATACTGCACCAACGGCAGAAACTGATAAACAACCTTGTAGCACTGAGGTAGGAAGACTGCGGTCTGAAGCAAAGGGTCAGGTCGTCATTGTAAATGTCTTCCCAGTTCCACCAACCGATTCTGACGCGAATACAGGAGGTTTTTTTGATGAATCAGAAATGTAATCTTTGCTGATTTTATTACTTATTCCCATTTATCATGGCACCCAACGAAAACTTACAACTCAGATTCTCAGGCAATTCGCATGCTTATTATAAAGTTGATGATAATGGTAGGACTATCGAATTATCTGTACAAAAACCACGTCAAATGACAGATGAAGCTGCAAAAGAAATAAGAACTATGGTTTTTGAGCCTTTACTAACTCAAATTACTTCATTGCCTCCTAATTCAGATCCTGGCTCTGCTCACTTTACACCAGAGATAAGAGTTAGTTTGCCAGGTGATTATACTAGTTTCACTAAATCAGGAAGATGTATTGAAAGAGTTCGTGATGATATTGAAGTTCAATTAAACAATTGCCCTAATGCTAACGGTTCAGCGGAATCAGTTCTCGATCCAATCAGGCACAGATTAGATAAATGGTTAAGAGTCACAGAAGCGCTTAATTTATGAAATACTTGGCTTCTATAAGCCATTTATCATACCTAGTTGAACAAATATTGTATACAAGAATCACCCCTCATTTGTACACTCTTATTTACATTAATCCCCTTCCCAACTACCCCACTTTCATTCTCTCCAAATCCCCATTTCCCCACCCAAAAATCGACCTATTCAAGCTGAACACAAAATTTAGTCAAGTGTAGCCAGAAACCGCTTTGGTAAGCTGTAAAGTCCCTAATCTACCCCAAAGATTCTATAGTAATATCGTGAAACAGATATCACATCAAATGCCGATTGAGCTTGTTTGGAGCCACGCTCTGCTGATAGCTTCGTTCACTCTGATACTTGTGATGAGTGTGCCGACGATTGGATAAGAATGAAGTCAAAGGTCGAAGGTCAAATGTCCAAAGTCTTTCGACTTTTGACTTTTGACCAAACCTCCGACTTTAGACCTTAGACACGTCTTGCAATAACCCCCCACCAGGCGTAATCTCTGTACAGTGAACACCGCCTACATCCTCAACTGCTCCCCCATTGCCTCTTGTACATCAAGAGGGTGAGCTTTTGAACATTTGTAAACAATTTCACCCTCGACAAACGCGCGAGGTTTTTTTATATTTATTTCCTTTTCCCAAATTACATTATGAACAGAGCACCAACATATTTAGGAGACTTGATGGCAGACCCAGATGGTCGGCCACACCAGGACAGCGCACTCATTGTTGCAACTGGCAAAGATATGAGTGTACAAGCGATGAGAGATAGATTGGAGAATCTTCCTGTTATAGTAACTGACAACGATGACATGAAACCAACAGACGAACCTGGATTTCAGATAAGTGTGGCTGCTGTTAGAAGTGAAAATAAATTCCAAAATAATGAAACATTCCAGCTTCACCCCAAACTATTTGGTATAGCACGAGCTGGTAATGGAACAGATAATCTCACCTCATCAAAAGATGATCCACCAGAATACCCAGAGGCAGATGCAAACAATGTACTTATTCTTAATGCACCAGAAGGAAGTAGAAATGGAGTTGCAGAAATGGCATTGGCACATACCTTAACTGCTCTTAAAAATATTTCGCGCTCAACTGATGCCTATCAAGAAAGCGAATGGCTGAGAAAAGATCCGGCAGTTGCACCAAGAGAAATGCGAGAATTAACTGTTGGAGTATTAGGCTCAGGAGGTATAGGGCAGAAGTTTATGCAAATGTGCGCTGCATTAGGTACAACAGAATTTTATCATTATGACAGAGTAACAAAAGGAGACATTCAAGTTGGAACAGATTCATCCGGTAAACCAGTTTATGCAAAACAGAAAGATATTGATTATGTAATTGGCAAATGCGATGTGGTTAGTATTCACACCGGAGGAAAAGAGATGCTTATTAGCCCAGACGAGATCGCAAAGATGAAACGGGGAGGAGTCTTGATAAACACATCAAGAGCAAACAACATGGATTATGATGCTGCTTCCCAGGCTGCGATCAAAGGAGATATATTCTTTGGTGTCGACGTTTCTCCTTTTGAAAAGAATGATGAAAAATTCGAGGAAGAAACTGTGAAACTGTTACAAGAAGCGGCACGAGCAAACCGTGCAACCATTACTCATCATCAATCTGCAAATAGCCCAATTGCGAAATCTGAAGTACTTGATGATACGGCAGACAGAATCAGGCATTTGATCGAAATTGGAACCCCATTAGGTGCGAAATTACCCCTAAATCTTCGTAACCCCAGTGAGGTAAGCATCGGAAGAAGGTCGGAGCCCGGTATTCGTCTAGTTGCAACCCATCCGGACAAAGATGGAGCTCATCATCAAATAACAGGTATTCTAACAGACCAACATATCAGCTTCGGAAATTGCATTACAGTTGGTGATGGAAACAACGACAGCAAGATCGCTCAAAGTATTATTGATTTACCAAGTACAGTTACCAGCGAAGGTGCAATCAAAGTTATGGAAGAAATAAAACGATTAAATTCTGCTGGCCGTGTCCGGCTTCTTGTCTGGGGTTAATCACCTCTTAACCCTCCTCATCACCCCCTCAGCAAGCTTAACTCCGGAATACGCCGGATTCCCGTCATCCTGCTCGAGTGTTATATGAACTATATTTAGATTTCTTATATCCATCTCGTCACTGAACAGTACCTGATGACGTGTGTCACCAAAATGGTTTACCAGATGCCCTATTGGGATCAATGCTGCTTCGTCCTCGGTTGTAATCCAAGCCTCATAAAACGACCCATCATCTGCAGTGTTAATATTTAACTGCACTGTAATTTCCGAAGTTCCATCTTCATACATATGTCCCTGCACAACTCCATTAGCAGGAACCTCGGAAGCAGAGTTCATAGCCCCATATGCAAACCACTTTTCTTTTCCGTGATCCAAGTGGACTATTTTGCCTTTGCCCGGCATCACATACCTAAATGCCTCTTCACCAATGGGAGGATCTTCAACTGCTATTGAATCATCTTTGCCGCAGCTTAAAAGTATCAATGGAGCAATGAGAATTAGTAACTTTTTCATAGAATCAAATTCTAAAGAAACTAAAAACCAAAAACCAGAAACCAATCAACTTTTTTACCACAAGTACCCCAGCCTCCTCGCCTTCACCCTACCCCTTTCCAAAGTAGCATGATGATCTGCTCGTGCTGCGAGGACCTCATACTGAGGCTTGTATCTCCTCGTACTCATCTCCGCATATCTGTTCGCCAAATCAATCACATCCTCAACATTAGGAGACAGTGCTATGTAATGAGAATTTCTCTCGATTGCATCCACATATTTCTTCATCATTTCTATACTCCCATCTTTAACCTCCTTAAGCTCATCCCACATACTCGCATCGATCATTAATTCGACCTTTGAGCGCATAATCCCGAAATCGTTGTACATTCCGCCTTTCATAAGAGCTTCGTCATAAGTCATCAACGCATCTTCAACTAACCTCTGTGAGCGCAAGATATCTGCTTCCATTTTGCTTCCGCGATAATCCTCACTATTAAGATTTTGGTAATCCTGAACCGCACTTTTTGCCTCTTCTAAGCGCTTAAGGTCGTACAATATTTTTGCTCTACTTAGATGCATGTCTCTGCTAAGTATCTGCGGTGATGCGCTCTTATACCATCCTAGAGCCTGCTCAAGATTACCTTTAGCCTCACCATGTCTTCCAAAGGAGCTTAGAACCATTCCCTGTCCTTCCATTATTGCTATCCCAAGTACTATAGTCGCTAAAGTAACCTCAAAAGTCCGTACTAATCTTTTATTCACTATTCGAGCTTTCCCCCATTTAATTTCTGCAGATAGCATCCCAAGAAGCATCCAAAACAAAAGTCCTATAGATACAAATTGGAGATTAAAATCTATCAAGCTATGAGCAATTAAGCCTGCAATTGCAATCATTATTAATCCCTGCCTCTCATTACTTAAATTCAATTTGAATTGTTTAACACTCTTTATAAATATAACTGCTAATAAGAATACAAAAAGTATCGTAGCAATCCATCCCCTCTCCACTACGTACTTAAGAAGTACATTATGAGCATGATCCGAAGTAGCTCTAACATCATTTTGTAATCTCGGTTGAACGAACCTGAAACTATATGGCCCCCAACCGAAAAGCGGTCTTTCTAAACTAAGTGAAAATGACTGCCTCCAGAATGAAGCACGTTCAGAAATTGATGACGCTCCTTCTGCAGATGTAAACGTTGCTTTTTCGGAAACGGATTGAACCGGGAAGTATTGTGACCTAATTGCGTTCGCTCCTGAAAAGAAAACAATTGAAACTAAAACTGTAATTCCGATTTTAACAAGCGAATCTTTCCATGGGAATGAATTTTTCTTCCAGTGTTTTTTACCTATCCACAATCCCCATAAAACTAACTGACCCGCGAATGCAATTAACGCTCCACGTGAAAAACTTAGTAACAAAAAGGAAATTAGAATTCCCAGTACTAAGTATCTTACAAACATCTGAGCTCTTCGTTTTTCCTGCAATGCCCAAAGAGCAATTAGCGGCCAGGATACTAAAAGCCAATCCGCCCAGGCATTCGGCCAGTAGTCTGTGTGAAATCTGTGATCGAAAAATGTCCCGACAAATCTATTTACCGGCTGGAAAATGTAAACGAATAATCCGATTAGTCCTGCGATCAGCGTTGCAATAACAATTGCATCCAAAAAACTTGAGAAGTACTTATTACTCCCTCTGGCTTTAAGCCTTCTAAATGCCCAGAAGAAAATTAGAGCGAAACAGGAGGTCCTAAAGACTTCATCAAGCCCGTAATTAAGAGTTGAAGAAAAAGCGAAACTCAAGAAAGTCCAAACTACAAATGCAATTACAGGCAGCCAGACTATGAGTGGAATCGGATCTTTTTTAGGCCTGGTCCGCCAATAAATATACGTACACATCCACGCCAAAATCGTCAGCAACCACGTAGTTTCTAAGCTCTTCCCCCCCTTCCAGATAAGGGCGAATATTAGGAATCCAAGAACGGTTCTTTCTACTATCTTTTCCCAAGGGTACGAGGGGATCTTTTCTAATCTCTTAATAAAAGATGAAAGCATGCAGGGATATGATTGCACAATTTAAAGATCTTTGTAAGTTTTCTCGTGTTTTCAAAGATAAATACCTGCAAAATATTAACTAACTCGCCTAAAAATCGATTTCCGATTATTTCACTCATGTTTAAAGATTTTTGGAAAGTTTGTAAAAATCATTCATGATTTATTCTCCTCATTTTCTATTTCCCCTAACATCCTAATCATATCATCAAGACTAATCCCTTTTCCATTATTGTCACGATCCGCATCGAATAGAACTTCTTCATTCGCATGCTTGATAATTTTTCGCCTGTTATTTTTAAGCCTCTTATTCATTTTTAAGATCTAGAAGTAGTATAAGGATATTATTGCACAAAACGTCTTTAATTGTATACTTTTAAGGCTTTTTGCCGTGATGGCGGAACTGGTATACGCGCACGCTTCAGAAGCGTGTTCTCATAAGAGATTGTGGGTTCGACTCCCACTCACGGCACCATAAAATACATATTATTCTTGCAAAATAGCTTTTCATATAATAGAAGTACAATATGGACAAAATACGTGAGCACGCGCTCCACAATGAAACAGTAGTTCTACTTGGCAGTATTGAGCACTTGTCTAAAGCGCAAAATAGCAAAACTCTGAACCCAGAAGTTCACACACTTGTAGATCATAGATCAAGTGTACTTAGTTCTTTACAAATCATAAAAACTGGGACGAGATACGAGTTATCTGATGAAACATGTGCCCAGCTTCTCGAAATCGTTGAAGACGCACTTACTTGGTTTCCAATAGATGGAGATAAATTTGTACCAGTACCTGAAGAGAAACTACAGCAACTGCATACCGCAATCCAATTATCAAAACTATTTGCGCCTAAAGGTGAAGTTGGCGACACTACAAAAGGATTAAAATATAAACCTTGGGATTAACTCAATTAACCTCAATCCCCTGCTTGATAGCCTCAAACATCTGGTACCACTCAATTATAAGAGGGTTTGAGTTTCCGAGTATTTCATAATGATGGAACTTAGAAAATATCCTCATGTTCTCCCCTGTTTCTGCCTGCTGTATCCAGACTAATTCCTCTCCGCAATTATCCGTATCGGTATGGAAGTAATCCGGAAATGTTTCCATCATCTTATCTTTATCGGCCTTTAGATTTACAACAACCTGATATATCTTTCCTTCATGTTCCGGATAGAAGACTAATATGCGCTCAAAAGTTACATCACAAACTTCGAACCTTCCAAAGACAATCCCTTCCCTCGCATTTAATTCTCCCAAAGATACAACTTGCTCTGATGCCTCTTCTTCGAAATCAAGTCCAGGTCCTTTCTCGCCTTTTTCCAGAGCTTCCATCACAGATTCAGCCATATTCCGCGAATACAATCCCCCTTCAGCCAAGTTTTCAACGTCCTCATGAGTTATTGTTAGAGTCAAAAAATCACTTGTACCTATTCCTCCTTCTTCAAACTTTACACTTTCAGGTACAAAGAAGTTCACACCTATGGTTTCATTAGCAAAGTAATCCCCTTTAACCTGAATTTCCTCAGTCTTGTCGTCTTCTGCAGGTGCGCAGCCTACGAGGATAATTAAACTTGTGAGAGTGAGGAGTTTTTTCATAGTGGTGGGAGGATATAGGAAAACCTGACATGTTGTAATGCAATTAATCAATTAATTGATTAATGGATTAATTACCCTAATCCATAAACACATTGGTTTACTTCAGCATTTTTTTTGTGCCCTCATCAGCTTTTGATACCCACTGTTCAACTTTATCAACTGTTGATTTGCCAATATGTAAATCACTTATAATCTTGGTTTGAGGCTCACCATTTAATATTCTCTTCGCAGCCTTTATTCTTCTTACAACCATAACTTTCTCACTTGGTAACAATGCTCCAGCAAAGAATCTCGCTAACTCTTCAGTTGATGATGCAGACATGCATGTTTCCCAGAATTCTTTACCAAGTAACTTGTATT
The DNA here is from genome assembly GCA_964645805.1 of uncultured Candidatus Peribacteria bacterium. Lineage (GTDB taxonomy): Bacteria > Patescibacteriota > Gracilibacteria > Peribacterales > Peribacteraceae > UBA2144. The sequence continues at coordinate 20,495 of CAZYBL010000002.1, forward strand.
TTTTTGGAGTAAGCCTGCGATAGTCAATTTTACCCATGGTGATCGACCATACACCTATACAATGCTGTTTGCAAGCTTTCATATATCAATTAATCAATTAATTGATTAATTGAATAGACATTTTGGCTAACTATAAAAGAAAACCCAGCCCCAGTTGCAAGCAACCGGGGCTGGATAACGCTGTTCCTTCGTCATCACTCTTCCCTCTTGAGCAAACGATCAAGTTCTCTTTGAACATCTGGACTATCGTAGGGATTTCTTCTAGGTCTCATCAGACACAGTAATGCGACTATCACCGGGATGGCTATGAGGAGAAGAATGGATACGATTACGAGAATGCATATCAACCACATTGGCATCTTATTCTCCTCCTCTTTGGACTCCTCCGTTTCTGGTTCTACAACAACTTCTGCATTCCCATGCGGGATAGCGGTTACTTTGCTCCCACTATCAGAATCCGTGAAAGTGTATGCCTCCTCCTTCGCCTCTTCAACCTGATCTTTCGAAGGCCTGAGCACCTTTTTTTCTTCCGGCGGCTCTGCGCTTCCTTCTGTCGGAATAGCTTTGAGCTTCCCATCTTCTTGAATGATTACAGCCTGCTTGCCCAAAGGAACATCCTCCAAGGCATTCAGAATGTTATTCAAGTTATCGCTTAGGACCGGTTCTTTGGTCGGATCCTTGGCATCCGCAGCAGCGGCCACCGGTGGATCGGAGGGTTTTTCGGCTTCCTGTCCATCGCATCTCGATATCAAGATCAAGAAAGCTATGAACACAGTAGCCACAATCCAAAACTTCCTGTCAAAGTACTTTTGATCACTCATGACACATCTCCTGTAACGAAAAAGATCGATCGTAACTTAACTTAAACAGCGTTTATCCTGTCTAGCTACAAGCCAGCAGGAGATTCATACTATTCCTACGAGATTTTTATTTCAAGAAAAGCCGGCCCCGCGTCTGCGGGACCAGCTCCTGACACCAAAACGGCGTCATTCTTGTGGTGGTTTCGAATTCGCCTCCTGCTCTTTCAGCAGATCAAGTTCGGTCTGGACTTCCCTGAGAGCCTCCTTGAATTCGTCAACGGTTGCGTAGACATCGGGCAATTGCTCGTCATGCAGTTTAGGGACATTCTCCCTCAGTACAGGTAGCTCCTGACGAAGAACTGCGAGACTTTTGTTGATTTTCACGAGCGGATCTTCTTCGACTTGAGCCGCCGCAGCCTGATTGAAGTCCTCCGTCTTTGTAGCCGATTCATCCAGGCGATGAAGTGCCTTAAAAAATAATAAGACAATCACCACTGCGAACAATGAATACACAAGCACCTTTATCCGTAAAGGCATTTCACGATTCGGTTTTAGATCTTCGCTCATCTGTCACTACCCCTTTTCATGAGAAAGAGCGCTTCACGCTCCGAAAAAACAAAAATCGAAACTCACTGATAAAACCATACGTGAGCTTAATTTAAATTTCTACGGATTTTTGAATTTCTTTCTTGACTCTTCCTCTTAGCACTCTAAAATTGCGACTGCTAACTAACCCCAAAAATATGCCAGATATCCCTAAGCTCGCAGTAAATATAGAACCACTCGGAGACCGGGTAGTAATAATGCCCCTGGAAACCGAGGAAGTCACAGCCTCCGGAATAGTCATCCCGGATACCGCCAGCAAAGAAAAACCATCCGAAGGAGTGGTTATTGCAATCGGTAAAGGCGGTGTTGGAAAAGATTGCGCTAACCCGTCCGAATTCCTCAAGGTCGGTGACAAGGTATTATTCGGAAAGTACGCCGGCGATGACGTTAAGCTTAAGTCTAAAGATGGCAAGGATGTCGAAGTGAAAGTATTGCATTTGGATTCAGTACTTGGCAAAGTTATTTAACTCCTACCCCCTCATCCAACACGGGCGAGACGCCCGTGTCACATTTCCCACCACCTCCTCCCACCCTACGTCATTTAATTTTCAATTATCAATTATCAATTTTCCATTTTACTACTATGGCTAAGCAACTATTATTCTCCACCGACGCCCGCGAAAAAATATTCGAAGGGGTAGTCCAACTAACCAATGCAGTTAAATCCACAATGGGTCCCAAAGGACGCAATGCGGTTATCGAAAAGAAGTTCGGTGCTCCTACCGTGACCAAAGATGGAGTTTCTGTAGCAAAAGAAGTTGAACTGGAAGATCCATTTGAGAATACTGGCGCTCAGCTGGTACGTGAAGCTGCAACTAAAACTAATGATGCAGCAGGTGATGGAACCACGACTGCAACAGTACTCGCTTACGCGATAATGGAAGAAGGACTTAAACATGTAAGTTCCGGAGTGAATGCGATTTCTATGAAGCGTGGAATTGATAAAGCTGTTAAAGCAATTGTTGAAAAGCTTGAGGATATGAAACAGGATGTTTCTAAAAAGGAGGAGTATGCAGCAGTTGCAAACATATCCGCTCAAGACCCGGAGGTTGGTGACACAATTGCAGAAGTTATTGAACAAGCCGGCAAAGACGGAGTTGTAACAGTCGAAGCAGGGCAAACTTTGGGGCTTGAGAAAGAATACGTAGAAGGAATGCAATTTGATAACGGCTATATCTCACCTTACTTTGTAACTGATACTGCAAAAATGGAAGCAGTGTTCGAGAGTCCTTACATACTGATTACTGATAATAAGATTGGATCAATTCAGGATATTCTTCCGCTACTTGAAGGACTTGCACAAAAAGGAAAGAAGGAAATAGTTATCATCGCTGAGAACGTAGAAGGTGAAGCATTAGCTACACTCGTTGTGAATAAACTAAGAGGGACCTTCGTGGCGCTTGCAGTTAAAGCACCTGCGTTTGGTGATAGAAGGAAAGAGATGCTAAAAGACATCGCAGCTCTGACCGGTGGAAGAGTGATTTCGGAGGAAGTCGGTCTTAAGCTCGAAAACGCCACAGTCGAAGATCTTGGAACTGCCAGAAGAGTAGTTGCCGACAAAGACAATTGTTTAATTGTCGACGGCGGTGGTAATAAGGATGATATTGAAGCGCGAATTGGACAGATCAAATCGCAACTAGAAACAACTTCGTCTGACTTCGATAAAGAGAAACTACAAGAGCGTCTCGCTAAGCTTTCCGGTGGTGTTGCGGTAATCAAAGTAGGAGCAGCAACCGAAGTTGAGCAGAAAGAGAAACAACATAGAGTAGAAGATGCTCTCCAAGCAACACGCGCGGCCGCTGAGGAAGGAATTGTTCCCGGCGGAGGAACTGCTTACATCCGCGCTCTTGACGCTCTAGATAAAGTCAAAACAGATGATGAAGATGAAGCAATTGGAGTGGACATCGTAAAGAACGCACTCTCTGCTCCAACCAAAACGATTGCGGAGAATGCTGGAATTGCAGGTGATGTAGTACTGGATAAAGTCAAGAAAGAGAAGGGCAGCGTTGGTTATAACGTGCTGACTGATAAGTATGAGGATCTGGTTAAGGCAATGGTAATTGATCCTAAGAAAGTTACCAGGTCAGCACTAGAGAACGCTGCATCCGTTGCATCAATGTTTCTGACTTTGGAGGTTGCGATAACGGAGATCCCCAAAGAAGAACCTGCGATGCCAGCGATGCCGGATGGAGGAATGGGGGGGATGATGTAGGATGACAGTTGATAGAATTTTGAAAACCAGAGCAGCCCTTCGTGGCTGCGAGGGTTTTCTTATTATATTTGGGCCTCGCACCCGCGGTTTTGTTTTTTGCCCCTCGCGCCCGCGAAGGGGCGCTCTGGTTATATGATATAATTATCGACTTATGACTCAGAGACATCGAATACAAAACGAGGCCCTAATGCTTATCACAACAAATACTATTAATTCTGAACCATATTTCGGTAACGATGCATATGCTAGAGAAGCAATAGAATCCCTCTACAGAATTAGAAAAATATATCCGTTTTATTTATATGAATTCGTAATAATGCCTGATCATATTCATTTGTTTATGAAAGTAAATAAGCCATACACAATATCAAAAATTATGAATGTATATAAATCAGGACTCACATTTAATATTGGTATTAAAAAATTGTGGCAAGCTCGATTCGATATTCGGATCGTGAAAGATGCAAATAATGTCATTCAATATATTCACATGAATCCAGTCAAAGCAGAATTAGTTAGTAAACCCGAAGACTATCCTTGGTCATCAGCCTCAGGAAAATGGGATACTGATCATCTAAATTAATTATTATCCTCCTTCTTCAAAACAATAACCTCCCCCCTCCTAACCTCATTTTTCAACATATAATCCGCAAGCCTATTCTCAATCGTATCAACTATCGTTCTCCTCATCTCACGTGCTCCAAACTCTGCACTATATCCTTTCTCAACCAAATCATCCAAGACATCAGATTCTAACCTGAGCTCAATCCCCCTTTTCTTT
>CAZYBL010000003.1:0-8655 GCA_964645805.1 uncultured Candidatus Peribacteria bacterium
CATGATTTATTGGGGCAGAATTTAAATTCGGTTCTGCCACTCTCTCTTATTTGAACACCACAAGCTTGGTGCTTCCAGATTGAAGATCCGTCTTTTTAGGATTCGAATAATGGAATAATGGAATACTCGAATCACTTCTTTGAGTCGTAAATGTAGGGATAATCATTAAAGTTTGAATCAAATTTAGGAGAGAGTGGTGAACTCTGCATCTATTATATAGCAAAAATTAAAAATAAACAATTACCGGTTAACAACAAATATTTCATTATAATCACTGCTTTTACAGGATCGTAGTGGAAAGCCGCGGCTTTCCACTTCGGTAACAACCGCAAATTTTTTAATGAAGGCTTTACAAAATAAAATTATATTGCAAGACAACACAAAATTACCATTTGTTCCCCCCCTAGGGGGAACGTCTTTTAGCTCTATTTCAAGCGAAAAAACCGGAATACCCAAAAGTTTTTTTTGAAATGCTATTTAATTGACCTCCTGAATTTGTTTTATTGTATTACTTTATGTCTACCCATAATTTCAGGTACGGCATTTTTTGGTTATGTGCTTTGACCATTGCTGGGGCAATTGTTCCAAGGGCTTTTGCTCAGGTGGTGATTAGCGAAGTGATGTGGATGGGGTCAGATATTAGTAGTGCAGATGAATGGATTGAAATTTGGAGTCAGAATCAAATTGATCTTTCGGGTTGGACAATTTCGTATTTAAAAAATGATCAGGAGGTGGAGATGATTAAGTTTGGAACGGGGATGATTATTAATAATGATGATTTTAAGATCGTTAGCAATTATGGATCTGATAAATCGCGGTTGCTTGATGAACCGATGTTGGTTGATTCTTCGGTAAGCCTACCTAATTCAAAATTAAAAATATTTTTGCGTAATTCAAGTGGAGTTTTAATTGACACTGTTGACGATGGAAGTGGTGCTCCGTTTGCAGGAAAAAATCCATCCGGCGGAGTTGGAAAAGCAAGCATGGAAAGAATTGATTTATTGGATCTGGGGAATGATTCTGCTAATTGGAGGAGTGCGGAAATATCAAAAGGATTTGATGAGGGGGTGGAGATTTGGGGGTCTCCCGGATTTGAGAATTCAACAAAAACAATTCAGGAGCAGCCCTTCGTGGCTGCGGAGGAGGATAAAAATAATGAGGTTAGTTCGGGATCGGTAATTAGTATTCCTCGAATCTACATCTCCGAAATCCTACCAAACCCAGAGGGCAAGGATGATGATGAGTGGATTGAGATTGTTAATGCGGAAAATTATCCGGTTGATCTAAGCGGTTGGAAAATAAAAAGAAGCGGTGATGAATATGTGATTAAAGATTACGAAATCGCCTCGGGTGGGATTGTAGTTTTTAATAAATCCGAAACCGAAATGTCATTTAAAAATTCCGGTGATACTATTCAGTTGCTCAGCGGTTCATTAGTTATAGATTCTATAACTTATCCAACTGCGAAAGAAGAGGTGAGCTTTGGTCGAAAGATTGGTGAGCCAGACTCATTTGCGTCTTTTTGTGTACCAACAAAGGGAGGGAAAAATTTAGTTAGAAAGCTTTATCCCCGCATAAGGGTTGAATCCGGGAAAACAAAGGCAGAGAGTAAAACAAGTGTAAATTTTAAGGCAGAAGTAGATCATGGATCACTAAGAAGTGCGACTTGTATGTGGGATTTTGATGACGAGAGCACGAGCTTTAAATGCAATCCACCTTCGCATACTTTTAATGAGCCGAAAGTCTACGCGGTAACGTTGAGTGTGGAGACGGTGTGTGGGGGGTTTGAGGAGGCAACTGAGTATGTTGAGGTTGTAGAAGTCGTTGAAGAATTGAATGAACAATCAACCATCAACAATCAACAGTCAACAGGATCATTATTAGTAAAACCAGAGCACCCCTTCGTGGGTGCGGGCCAGAATAATAAAAATGAAATCAAATGCATTCCTACATCGTCAACTGGCATAACAATCTCCGAAATCCTCCCCGCACCTTCGTCAGGCGAAGAGTGGATCAAACTAGTTAATTTAACTGATCAAGATTTCAATTTATGCGGTTGGGTATTGGATGATGTTCGGGATGGGGGCAGTAAGCCCTGGACAATTCAGGATGAAATTATTTCTGCGAACGATTCAATTATTTTTACCAAAAGCCAAACACGTCTTTCGTTGAATAATTCCGGCGATGAAGTTTGGTTGATTTCTCCTGATGGTGAAATTGAATTGAATATGAAATATGCAAGAGCCAAAAAAGATCAAATCATTTCAAATGAATTAAATGCAAGCGACCTCGCTCAGCCCATTCCGGCACCAGGCACGTCCTATCCTGGCGGGTATAGGAAGCCGGATGGGCTGGATGGGGTCGTGAAGGATAGAATAATTACCAAGCAATCAGATTCGGACGAACCAAAGATTTTATCCGGATTGAATATTGTTGAAGATTTGGAATATCAGGAACGGTTTGAGGAAGTTGATAATATGTTTTTGGAGATCATCATTATTTCTATGGGAGTAATTACATCGGTGGGGTTGGTTGGGATTAAGTTTTTGAGGGGGTGAGCTTGACGACCTCATCCCCCAACCCCCTTCTCCTACTTTGCAATTGATTGCCTGATATTTATTGTGTGTTCAGGCAAGTTTGAATAACAGGAGAAGGGGGCTTATAAAAAGCCCCTCTCCTGTTTCCTGCCAGAATGCAATAAAATAACGAGCTTTGTTAAAATCAGAAACGAAGTAGGAGAGGGGTTGGGGTGAGGTCAGCTTGGGGAATGAGGCCAAAGCCTGTATGTACAATGTACATACAGTAATGCTACGCAGCTGCGTGGCCAATTTAAGATTGGCTTCCACAAGCCAAAAACCGGCAATTTAGAATATTGACAAAATCTCAAAATATGATAAGATTTCCTGAGATCAGTATTCCGAAAGGATGCGATTATTGGTCTTTGAAAACATTGGACTTACAAAACTTTTCACACGTTTTTGGCCTAAAAGGCCGAAGGAGAAAGACTATGTCTATTTTACCGGAACCGATCACTGTTGAGGATGCCGATACACATCAGCAAGTGACGATCCACAGATACGATTCGCTCTTCGTGAGTGCAATCGTCATCGTAGCGCTGTCTGGCGTGACGTTCGTGTTGGCATTAATCTATTTCATTGCCTGTTTGATTGCAGGCGAAGTGCCAACATGGTCAGTGCTGATATCGCTTGTGTCTCTTGTGATCACGCTTTCCGCGGTTTGGATGATCAGGGGAAGTCAGCGCGTTAGCCCCGATCAACCTCTCATCAGTCGACCACTTAAGTACACCACTTAACACACGTTTTTGGCCTAAAAGGCCGAAGGAGAACAAACATGATCGCTCAATTTTTTCTACCGGAACCGGACACAGTCAGAGACACTGGCACAGGTCAGCAAGCGACAATATGCAGATACGACAACCTCTTTTGGAATGTTGTCGAAATCGCTGTGTTGACTGGCGTAGTCGCTCTCATCTCGTTCCTTGTTGCTTTGAGCTACCTGGCAGAGGACGAGATGCCACCGGCGTGGACGGGATTGGTCATGCTGTTGTCCGGCATGATATCGCTTATGTTCACGACCTGGGCGTTGTTTGGCAGCCAACGCGTCGGACCCGATCGCCTGCTCGTCAGGCAGTTCCTTGGAAGAGCCAGGTACCTGACTGACTGTGTAACCATTCGCTGGTTTACCACCTGGGTAGAGATGCCCAATACACAGTGGACGATCAACACGGCTGAGAATAAGACGCATGAAGATGCGTTGTTGATTGACGTCAGGGATGCGTCTGGAGATCCAGACGAACAGTTGCTGGTATTGACTGTAACTTTCAGACTGGCTGCCCTAAGTGCACCGATTTCGACGATGAATGCTTTCATGGAAGAACTCAAGCCCTTAAGGAAGTCAAATGGCACTATGGAGACGAGGTCCGAAGCGCTTACGAGAGTTGTGCAAAGGACAATCACACCTCAGGTGATGGATCAACTGAGGGGTCATGCCGAGGCGATTTTGCATGATGCAAACATCGAACTCGAAGATTTGATTCGTAAGAAGAATCGGGTCAATGCAGTGCTGCTCGCCGGGTTGCCTGGTCATCTTCACCCGATTGGTGTCCATGTCGTCAGCGTGTCCGTCCAGGATGTTAAAGACGTGAAGGCCGACGGACGTGTTGCGATGATCAGGGAGATCAGTCGTGTAAGGCAAGAGAGTAGGACCAGGCAAGAAGCTGCGGATGCGGACAGGACTGCAAGAGAAAGAGAAGCGCAGCAGGATGAGGTAGCAAGATTACGTGAGTTGCAGCGTGATCAAGCAGTTGCTGACAGACGCGAGCCTGTCCTGGTGCAGCAGCGAACCAACGAGGAGATTTTCGCTCAGGTCCAAGTGGCTGTACCGGACAGGGAGCTTCTGATGCTTCAGCAGAGGTACGGAACCGCTGCTTATGGCAAGATACTGACACTCGTTGATCATGTCAACTCCAATGCGGATGCGGTTGAGCTGACCAAGGCAGTTGCAAAGGTCTCCAAAGCTGTTGGTGTCCATACCAAGGGTGGAAGTTTCTTTAATGTAGGAAGCGGAGGGGCCCAAGGCGCAACACCATTTGCAATAGCGGTGGCTCTGCTAGAGCATTTGGGGTTACAAATTCGGTCAACAGGCGGTGGAACCGCCGGCGGTACAGGTGGTGGTACAGGTGGTGGTACAGGCGGTGGAACCACCGGCGGTACAGGTGGTGGTACAGGTGGCACACCAACACCTTCAGCACCTGCAACGCCACCGGCAACTCCGTCTGCACCCACTGGTGGTGGAACCGCCGGCGGTACAGGTGGTGGTACAGGTGGCACACCAACACCTCCAGCATCTGCAACACCATCACCGTAAAGTCCAATGTTGACAACTCGCTATGCTCCTTACGGGGCATGGCGGGTTAGTCATGTCAATTCCTACGGATACAGTATCAACGCCAAAACTGAAGTAGAAAATTTTGGATTTGATTTTACCATGTCAAAAAGGTCCAAGGTTTTTGTGTTGAACAAATATACGAGAACACAATACTTAATAGGCTGCAACCATAGACACAGAACACCAAAAATGATAGAATACTTGGATGGCGTCTGATGCGATCAACAGCAAGGCGGATGAGCTTGAGGACATCGATTTAGATGATCTGACGGGAGGTTCACCTGAACAGATAGAAGCTTATATCAATATATCCAATGAGCAAAAAGTAGCTAGAAATAAGCTGTCAGATATTCTTATGAATAAAGCGGATAATTGGGTAAGGGGATCGGTGTTAATAAAAGTCGGAAATAGATATATGGATACAAGCGGTAAACTAAACACAATAATAAGTGTACAAGAAACACGCGAGCAGGTTATTGCTGTTTCTAAAGCGATCAGTGATATGACAGATGATTATAATAGTGAGATAGAAGGGCTTTTGGGTAATGTCGTTAGCAAAGGTACCGTTTCGGCCCCATCCAGTACGGATTCAGGCGGAGGTGACGAAGTTGTGGATGCCGAAATTGTACCGCCGCCGGGGAGTGGAGATGAGTCTGGAAGTGAGGGCGATGAAGATTCCGGAGATAGTAATGAGAGCAAATGGAGAAAGATTGGAAGATTTTTTGGAAGAACAACTGTTGATACTGTAACTGGTATACTCAGTCCTTTTGGAGTAAGGGGTGTTCATTGGAAAAAAATAGATGCCAAGAGGACAGGTAAGAAAAAAGAGACTACCGAATCGGAAACAGAAACCGAATCATGATAAATAATCCACGCCAGCATTGGGAGAAAACCAAAGAAGAAATATTCTCTGAACGTAGGTTATGTAATCGGGATCCGATAGAACAACCAGAAGGTATCGATGATATAGATCAGGAAATGCAAAATGAAGCCATCGTTGATCACACGGGCTCTGAATGCTACAAGGAGGCGTTAGATATGTACAAGAAGAATATTATAAGTGATAAGCCTTCAGCTACTATTTGCAGGGAGCTAATTGATCATAGAGTATGGGATATTATGTTTTTAAAAATAGGTGATCCGGACACACTTAAAACAGTTAAATCCTGGATAAGTGGAGTTTTAAATACAGCTCAATTTATTGCTTCTTTAGGGGGGAATCCTGCGTTGGCAGCAGGCAGTGTTTCTGGGTTTCTAAAACCAGATCATGCTGTTGTTAGGTTATGGGATAAAATTAGTGATGCCGATAAGCACAAGCTTTTTACAATGTACATAAGAGAGAATTTACCAGACGTTGCAGCAGTGGAAAAAAGTATTGAGAAAATTGAAGGTGGTACTTTAGGTAAGGATGCAAAAGAGGCGGAATACGGGAAAATCATGGAAATCAGAAATGATCAATTGGACGGTGAAGATGGAACTTTAGATCAGGATGTAGGAAAGGCTATGTCTCTACGCTACAAAGGTACTGATGGAGCATTAAATACGGTGGCGTTTCATGAGTTGCATGGACTTATTAAAGTGCATCCAGAGCTAAGGGAAAAAGCAAGAACTCTTAACCCCGAAAATGTAACTGCGGAAATGCTTAAGGATATTCTACCAGAATCAACTCTTAGAGGTGCTATTGGATTGGGTGCAATAGTTGATATAGATGCAAAAGAACTCATTGCTTCACTTAGGGTATTGGAACTTAGATATGCAAGGAACAAGGCTGAAGTACAAAAGGGATTTCTTAAAATGATGCCACAAGTGGTAGAACAAGATGGTGTTGTAAGGATTGAGACACCAGTTGCTTTGTCAGATAAAATTTGGGCGAGTTATGGTAATTTGAGGCCTGGGCAAAAGTTTGTAGTAGGGTTGGCTTCCGTTGCTGCAGCTGTAGTTTTGCTTAAAGTGGCACTTAAGAAATGGGATGATGATGAAGGATTCATGCATAATTTGATGAGGAATTTTGTGGGCATTGCAGGATTAGGTGTGGGAGCTTATGTATTGGGTGGCGATAAGATCATTGGAAACATTTCGGCAACCAATAAAGCGCAGGCTGCAAAAGAAGCTAGTGTTGCCAAAAATGCAGAGTTAACCCCTGAACAAAAATACTCAATGAAATACATTGAAGCTTTGGGAAGATATGCCAGTCAACATGGTGAGGATCCGGATATTATGAAGCTGCCTTCTATTGCTGCACTAGGCTTAATGCCTATGAACCTTATTGCACGAAACTTCGAGCTTAGTGATGATGGCAGGGGTGGTAAGTTAACGGTAGATGAGGAGCTGAAAAAAGGCCTTAAGAAAGAATTGATGAGGATGCGGGGTATGAATGAAAAACAGGCTCAAAAAGCTATACAAGACATTAGAGACGAAGATAAGTGGCCGGATTACATGGCACACATCTTCTATACCTTCGGGCTTTATGCAAAGAGTGATAAAAAAGCTGGTAACAAGGAAATGCACAGAGCATTGATGGAACATATGGGACAAGAAAATATGGATCCCAATAATCCACTTTCTGCTGTGATGGATATGGATTCGATAGATGATATAGATAACAGAAAAAAGTACGAGCAAGTTGCCCTTAGCGGTCTGAATTCGGCTGCGAAGTCCAATATGTCTATGGCTCGGTTTATTATGAGCGTATCGCCGGAGTACAGGGATCTTGAATAGTTAGAAATGTAAGGATCGTCAAAATCGCCAATAAATGCAAAATTTGCGGCTATTTGGCTGTTTGAGTTTCAGCCCTGACTATTGAATAAAATGCCAATTTTTGGTATAATAATAACGAAAAATGCCAAATCAAACACCAATAATCGAGGTTAGTTTCGAGGATATCTACAACATGTTGATGGCCGAAATAGAGCCAGAATTAATGACCAATAATATGAGTGATTTAGATGAGAAATATGCCGGTGAGTCAGAGAAGAATAAGAAGAAAAGGCTTAAGGGATACAAAAAGGCCTTTATCAAATTTAACAAAAATTACGACAAGCTAATGCAAATATGGCACAAGGAGTGTGTTAAAGGAAAATCGGAGATGGATCTGGAAGATCTTAAGCTTAAGTCAGCCGAATAATGACAAATCACAAACGTAGTCACAGGGAGAATCAAATCAACTTTTCGAAGGAAAAGAGATTGCTATATTTTGAACTGCCGGATCCAGCAGAGAGGGATCCTAATTTGAGAATTGAAACGTACCTTAGCAGGATGCTTAAGGACACAGGTCAGGAACATATAGAAGCAGTGTGGGCGGAGGTCAGAAAGGATAGAGAGATAGACGGATACAAAGAGGTGCAAGACTTTGCAGAGGCTGTTTATAAGGATCTTATGACTACGTATTCCAGTGCTCGTCCTGAGATAAAAGAAAATATTAGAAAGCATTTGCCTGTAACGCCGGAGGAAGTGAAAAATTTGGCTGTAAAAGCAGAATTGATATCAGAAAGGGGATTGACGGTTTGGGAGATGATGAAAGAAATGAATGAAAACAGGCAGGAGGTTGAAGTTAATAAAAGTAGCTGGAAGTGGGAAAGAGTTGTGGAGAAAAAAGAAAAACCCACAGGTCCAGCCCGCAACATGCATGATGAAACTGGTGCTGAGGTGGGAAGAAAGCTTGAAGCTAAAAAGCAGAGAGAGGCTGCCAGGAGTGCAAGCGAATCACTACACGGAAATATGGCAGAAGAAATAGCGGAGGATGAGGCT
>CAZYBL010000003.1:8665-24065 GCA_964645805.1 uncultured Candidatus Peribacteria bacterium
ATAGTTCATGGAAGAAAACCGTGTGTTTGATTCTCTGCATCTTCATAATTATGATGAGCTTGTTAATAACCCCAAAGGACCCAATGAAACTTCTCCGAGCCAAAAAAGAGCTCATGAGGGTAGACTTGGGGATGAATTGCTTGAAAAATTGAGGAAAGATAAAAATGGTTTAGATTATTTCGATAGGAGATACAAGAATATTGAAGGATACGATGTTTTTAAAAAGAATTTGGATAGTTTTGAGAGGAGAGAAATGCTTTGGAGTTATGATGCTTTGAAGTCATTGGAAAGATTGGAAGGAGAGTTGGAGAGACGGTTGGAAAATCAGGAATTAAATAAAGCATTTCAAAGGGAAATTGTCAGTGAGCAAAGAAAGGGTGGAATTGGTGCAATTGAAAGAAGGACTATTAAGGCTCCTCAGGGTGGTTTTAAATTGGATGATGTGATATCAATAACATATATAAGTCCAAAAGGCGAATTCAGGGAATTCGCATACAAGCCTCGTTGTGCGATTAAAGAGGGTTATAATGATGTTTATGGAGGAGGCAGTAATTATGCCCAGGAGGAAATGGCAGATGTTGGAATTATTCCTGTTCCAATATATTTCGAGAACAGTGATAAATCGACGCGTGAAAATAGAAAAGTTAAAGAAGTTGAGCTTTATTTCCGATATCCTGGAAAAATCACGTATTATGATCACAATAGTAAGAAAACGGTTGTAAACATTAAAAAGCATACGGAATACATTATCGAAGGTAATAATGAAGTAAGAGATAGACATTCATATGTGACTAATGAAGAAGAAGATATGCCTCGGGATGCGGATTATGAATATGCCAGAGAGAAAGCTACCAGATTGAATGCGGTATTATGGGGTACCCGCGGACAGCTTATGAAGTTGTCCAATCTCTACAAGAAAGAGGGGCACACATGGGTAGCTGGAAGGCTCGAATATTTGTCAAAATCATTAGTTCCTTATTATCCTTCTCCGGCTGCAGCGGAAAGAAGAAATGGTTGGCATATTGCGCTTAGATCCATTGAGGGGGGATCGAGGGAAGACACCTTTTTCTCCCCCACGGATGCATTCAACGAGTTGGCCCAAATGTATGGTATTAACGAAAGATTAAGAACAGTGTCGCATGATACAACCAGACAGGTTGGAGATGTCAGGCATCTTGAAAGGTATTACATTGTCCCGGAAGATCCTAAAGAAGTTATCAGAAAAATATCTGCACTTGTTACAGAGATGAGCGATAGTCGGGAATAGTGGAGGGTTTAATATCCCAAGCCTCCGCTTGCTGCTTCTTTCATGTCCAGCCTCTGTTGAGCTTTAATCTCGTTGTATAATTCATCAGCTCCCTTGCTATCAGCGCTAAGAGAATTACTCAAGTCAACATTTCTCTGTTCCAACTCGTCTATTTTGGCTTGTAGTTCCGCATTTTTAGCTTGAAGTTCCGCACTTTTCTCTGTCATAGAAGCAATAGTTGCATCTTTGTCCGCAAGATCTGCTGCAGTAGCTGCGGCAGGTGCAGAATCTACATCCGGAGCTTTACCTCCTCCGCCGTGTGTGAAGCCGTATAAAGTTCCAACAGTTCCAAGAGCAGCGGCAGCTGCTGCTGCAATAAATCCTCCGTGCCATCTTTTTCTGAGTGTATCAATATTTTGTTTTTGTTCATCCAAATCCTCGATCATTTCGCGTTGGTTCTCGTTGTTTATATCCATTGCGGCCAGATCATCAAGCGCCTGGTCATTGTCTGCCTGAGCCTGTGCCAATGCATTTGTCAGACGTTGTAGCTCTGCCTCTGCGCGATTAAGGTCGTCGTTTAGTCTATTTACTCTATCTGCAAGATCGCGATTCTCACCAGTAAGCCGGTTATTTTCTACTCTTAAATTATTTATTTCCTGGTTTTGCTGCGCAACCTGATCCCTAAGCCCATCTATTTCGTTTGTATATCCTACAATGTCTTGTTCAAGCTGTGCTAAATCGCCTTTTAGCTGTGCAATTTCATCATTTTTTGCCTGCACTTGATTCTCAAGACCATTGATATATTGATTTGCATCTGCAAGCCGATCATTCACTCGATTTAATTCTTCTTCCAATGCTTTATATTCGTCAGAATCTTTAACATCCTGCCTATTGGTTAGTTCATCTTGCAATCTGACAATTTCTCTTCGCAACCTTTCGCGATCCCGATTTGCTACTTCCAGTTGTTCACTTAGTTCCTCTAGACGAGTGTTTGCTGTATCAAGATCATTTGCCAAATCTTCCGCATCTTTCCTTGCCGTCTCCAAATCTCTTTCCAGTGCCTCTCTTGCTTCTTCGCACGCCTTAAGCTGATTTTCTGATCTTTTTATTCTTCTATTCAATTTCGCGATTTCTTTCTCTGCTTTTGTATTTGCATCTTCAAAGCCTTGTTTTGTTTCGTCTAGTTCTTCTTGAAGCTGATCCCTCTCTTCCTCTAATTTACCTTTTTCCCCACTAAGTTCCTCGACTCTCTCGGCCAAATGTTTACTGATGTCTGGCCCATTTCCTCCTTTGCCTTCTCCTCCATCATTATCTGATTGATTTTCTGTTGGTGTCATTTTATCTATATATTACCATAAATGGGGAAAAAGAGCAATATAGTGAATATGCATATATTTTACAAATATACATCGAATGAGGCCCTGCCTTGCGGCAGGACCCCATTGTTGGGAAGCGTGATCTACTTGAGTAACTCGCTGATCTGCTCGATCGTCTCCGCCGCTTTCGCGACTGGATCGCGACGGATACCGATTCCTCTCTGGTAGCTGATGGAAGTTCCGTCAGCCTTTCTTACTCGGATGGACATTGGCATGTCGGGGGTTGCCTCTTGCGCTCCTTGCAGGAACTCCAAGGTAGACCCGTCAGACAACTGTTGCACCAATGAAACCGGCAACTGTGCCGGGGCCGCCGGATCGGCAGTTGGGGCCGTGGTCGGAGCGACGGTTGGGGCCGTGGTCGAGGTGGTCGCGGCCGGGGCCGTAGAATCGGTAGGACCGATAATGGTCCCCAAAAACACTGCCAGGGCCAACAACACGACACCACCAGCAATACCTAATGCGATCTTCATGACATTTCTCCTTGGCGGTTAAACCGCCAAAAAAAGCGAATCGGAACAGCTTCCCACTAGCCTTCCTCCCCCCGTAACACACGGGGAAACATGAGAAAGACATTGTGGGATGCAAAAAGGTGATTTGTAAAGATCAGCCTAAACAAGCTTATGATACCCTAAAGTAGGTAAATGTCAAGGGATGAATTCTACTCATATTTAGGCCTTTGGGCAAGGAATCTGGTGGATAAATTAGCTTTTTCTTACTTCTTTCTGTAAACTCCGCCCGATCATGAGTAGATTGATATTACAAGACGGGACTGTGTTTGAAGGACAGTCCTTTGGTTCTTCGTGTGATATTGACGGGGAAGTCGTCTTCAACACCGGAATGGCAGGTTATGTTGAGAGCCTGACAGACCCCAGTTACCGCGGGCAGATTCTGGTTTTCACGTATCCATTGATAGGAAATTACGGAGTTCCAGGTGCGGAGAAAAATGAATATGGATTCAGCAAGAATTACGAAAGTGAATCAATTCATGTAAGGGGAGTAATTGTTTGCCAGCAAAGCGAAGACTTTAGCCACTTTAATGCGGCAAGCTCACTTCATAATTGGTTGGAGCATCACGGTGTTCCGGGGCTTACGGGGGTGGATACGAGGGCACTTACGAAGAAGTTGAGGGAGCATGGGGTTATGTTGGGGGCTATTACTCAGGGCGAAAAGGGTACAAAGGAGACATCAGCCTCCGCCAAGGCTACGGCCGACGAGAAGGATATAAAAGATCCGAATTTGAGTAATTTGGTTTCTGAAGTGAGTTGCAAGGAGGTTAAGACTTATGTGCCATCCCTCGACAGGGCTCGGGGTGACACGAAAAAGATTGCTGTGTTTGATTGCGGGATTAAAAATAATATCCTTCGATCATTTTTGAAAAGGGGAGTAACGGTTCATAGATTGCCCTGGGACTTCGATTTAGATGGTTCAGATTTAGAATATGATGCAGTGTTTGTTTCCAATGGACCTGGGGATCCTAAGATGTGTAAGGAGACGATTGAACAAGTGAGGCTTGCGATAGAGAAGGGGATACAGACTTTTGGGATTTGTCTTGGAACTCAAATATTAGCTCTTGCTATTGGTGGTGATACTTACAAACTTAAGTATGGTCATAGGGGGGTGAATCAGCCGTGTATTGAAGCCCTCTCCCCCGGCCCCTCTCCCGATGGGAGAGGGGAGAGCATAGGTCCCAAGTGCATTATTACTTCCCAGAATCATGGATTCGCAGTTGATGCAGAGAGTTTGCCAAAGGATTGGAAGGTATGGTTTACGAATGCCAATGACAGGACTGTGGAAGGGATAAAGCACGACTCGGGAAAATTCTTTGCAGTCCAGTTTCATCCGGAGGCTACTCCAGGGCCGGAGGACGCAAACTATCTTTTCGATAATTTTCTGGAGTCCATTTAATTCTATTGGGAAGTTTTTGGTTACTGGTTTTTGGTTTATGGTTACAAACCAAAAACTAAAAACCAAAAACCAATCAACTATATGTATCCTTCTATATGAACATCTTCCTTTGAAAAACTCCACTCATCAACACAAAGCCTCTTAACATCAGTCGTCATCGCAGGATTTCCGCAGATATAAATTTGCTTATTATTGAAATCAGGAATCAGAGGAATTAACTTCTGCACTCTGCCGGTGAGCCCAGTCCAGTTTGGCAGAGGCTCTGTATGGGACAGGTGAAATGTGAAGTTAGAGTGTTTGTTTTCAAATGCCCTAAGTTCATCAACCCAGAAACATGTTTCATCATTATAAGTACACCAGATCAAATCAATCGGTCTGTCTTCTCCTTTATTTAGCAACCATCTTACGTGCGAATAAAAAGGGGAAAGCCCGACTCCGGTTCCTACGAAAATAAAAGGCTTGGGATTTTGGGTATTCAACATGAAGTTTCCCATCGGTCCTTGCATTTCTACCTGCGTATCTTTCCTGAGCATCTCTTTGAACCACTTACCGGCTCTGCCCCCTTCCACAATTCTAACTATAAACAAAAGCTCATTTTCATCGGGAGTTGATGCTATGGAATATGCTCTTGGTTGAAGGTCAGATGTGTTATTAATGTCAGGTACCTGAAAAAGAATGAACTGACCGGGTTTAAAATCAAATCCGGAGGGTTTGGTGAACTTAAGCTCATGAATGTCGCGGGCGACTTGTTTGTTTTGGGCGCAAGTGACGGTGTAAGTAGGTGTTGTCATAATTTAATAATAGCGCAGTAGCGCAGTAGCGCAGTAGGATGAAAATAATTTAGTGGGTTTTAACATTTTTTGGTAGTTCAATTTCTCTCGTCTCAATCATTTGAAGAGTCTTCGGATACCATTCTTTCTCGAGTTCCTGAACTCGTGATTTTAATGTATCCACAGTATCTTCAGGTAAAATTGAACAACTTTTTTGTACTAAGATTGGCCCTGTATCAACACCTTCATCAATAATATGAATAGTCATTCCTGTCGCCTTATCACCTGCCTTAAGTGCATCCTCAATTCCATGTGCACCGGGATGCTTAGGTAACAAAGCAGGATGGACATTTACAATTTTTCCTGCCCATTTATTTACGAACCATGGCGTTAAAATAAACATCCAGCCGAGAGCTGCAATAACATCAACCTCACCAAGCTCATTAATTGCCTGATCCAGTTTCCAATCGTATTCTTCACGAGGTTCTCCTTTGGTTCGCTTAACTACTTTAATTGGTAGATTAGCTTTTTTGGCTTTTTCAACTGCCCCTCGATCCTCACGATCCACGACTAATCCCAAACACTTCGCAGTCAAACCCCCGTCAGCTATACGGTCGATGACTGCTTGGAAAGTAGTACCTCTTGATGAGGATAGGGCTATGAAATTCATATTATTATTATACATTAAATATGAATGGCTAAATGGCTAAATGGCTGAATGGTTACTAAAGAGACTCATGGTCCGCTACTCGCTTGCGAACCATTCAACCATTCAACCATTCAACTATTTGTTACAATCAAACTACCAGAGTTTAATCGGAGCTTCCTGTATCAGCATCACATCCTTCTCCACTTCCTCCGTATTCAAATCAACCTTGGTCAGGTTAATCTTGATTGGGATTGAGGATGGATTGTGTAGGATTACAGAGGAGGGGAAGAGAGGCATTTCGAAGGTTACTGATGCAGAGGGCGGGAAATGCCAACTTGTAAATCCAAAAGAGGCTGATTCAGAGGTGATATCACCTATTTTTGCTCCACGCACCTCTTTCCTTTTCCAGTTTTCAGGGACGCTTATCACAGTTTCTTCTTCACTATTTGCAGTGAAAATAATCAAACCTCTTCCTTTAAGCTCCGAAGCATCGATTGACAGGGATAGAGGAGCAGTGTGTTCTATGCCGATGTCAGCGGGTGGTGACTTTTGAATCACTTCACCGGTTACTTGCGGCTGATTCACAAAACTTAACGCAAATATACCAACAACCGCAATCAGAGCAGTTAATGCGAAGGCGTGTTGGTGGGGAGAGGTCATGGATGAATGGTACATCTGAGGCAGGAGAATGCCAATATGGAGTGATTAGAAAATCCTAAAACCTAAAACCTAAATCCTAAAAGCTTTTTAGATTTATGATTTAGGATTTCTCTTCATTTTTTTGTTAAATAAATCAAAACGTGGTATACTACCATCAGATGGACATAGACCCTCACACATTGCAGCAGATACTCCAGCGCATTCACCAGCAGATGAGGTGCCCACAATGCGGGAGTAGAGTTCCTGTTGATTTTTCTTCGGTGCAAGTTGTTGCAAGCAATGCAATGATCTTGCAGCTTAAGTGTGGCGGGTGCGGTGCGTTCATTGTTCTTAATGCTTCGGTTGCGGGTGGGGAAGAGTTCGAATACGAACTTGAGGGAAAGGCAACTGTTAACACTTCATCCAAGTTAAATCTTGCTTCGGACGAAGCGAAGATGCTTGGTAAAGCTTTGGATGAGTGTGATGGTTCGTTTGAAAAGTTGTTTGAAAAGTATGGGGGGGAGAAAGTGGAAGGAGAACAAAGCTGAATTTAATGATGCTCGTTTTGAGCGTCACTGGTCACTGGTCACTGGACAATAATGACAAGACTAGCGACAAGTGACCAGCGACAAGCGACCCCTTGATTCCCTAACGATATTGCTAACATTATATAGACCCCATGGCTGAACGCCGTTTCTGCTCCGGCTGTGCATTCCTTCTCGTTCTAATGATCGTCGGGGTGCTTCTTGTTGGGTGCGCGTCTATCGAAGACCGTCAGGCTAAAGTTATGCAGATGATTGGCGGAACAAAAGAAGCTGCATCAGGATCTTTCAAGAATGCTTCAGATCAGGTCAAAGGAATTGTGGATACCGGCAAATCGATAGTTGGAACAGTTCAGGATGGAATTTCAGATGTCCAGCGCAGGGTTGATGCAGTGCAGGAGGGGATTAATCAGATTAATGAGGGGAAGAGGAAGATAGAGGAGGGGTTGAGTAACAATTAACACGCTCCCCCGGCAAGCCGGAGTCGCTTTTGACAATTGACAATTAACAAATGTTAATTGTTAAAAGTCCGCCGCAGGCGGACGTGTCAATTGTCAATTGTTGTCAAAAAAACTCTTTAAATTCTTGATTATTGTAGAAGTATATGTAGAATCCCACCGAAATCACCGAAGTTTCTCCACCGATATAGACGATCGGAGCGGCGGGACTGCGGTGTTTTATATGTAACAATTAACACGCTCGCTTCGCTCGCTCTTGACAATTAACAATTAACAATTGACTAGTGACGAGCGACCAGCGACCCCCAATACAATCAATCATTTACAACCTACCAAACTTCATCCATGCCCCCCTCCCGCCCTCCCGCAGCAGCAACCGATTCATTCGATGCAGTTGCACTCTCCATTGCAAGCCCAGAAGATGTAATTGCCTGGTCACGTGGTGAAATTACAAAACCGGAAACCGTCAACTATCGCACCCAGCGTGCGGAGCCGGACGGACTTTTCTGCGAAAGAATTTTTGGACCTACCAAAAACTTCCAATGCTTCTGTGGTAAATACAAAGGAGTCAGGTACTCCGGTGTTGTTTGCGAGAAGTGCGGAGTCGAGGTTACGCGCTCAATTGTCAGACGTGAACGCACAGGTCATATCAATCTAGCTGTACCTGTTACGCACATCTGGTTCCTTCGATCATCGCCATCCAGAATCGGGCTTCTGCTTGATCTTCCAATTAAAACTCTGGAACAGATTGTCTACTTTGCGGCTTACATAGTTATTGCAGTTGATGAGGATGCCAAGGCAGAGTCAGAAAAAGAGATTAATTCATCGATGGAAACCAGAAAGACGCAACTTAAAAAAGAATTTGAGGATGCAAAAAAGCAACTTCAGGAAAGTAAAGCAACGAGGGAGCAATTAGATGCTTTGGATAAAGAGATCGCGGACAAGCTAGAAACACTGAAAGCAAATCACCAGGAGGCCGTAGATGACCTTAAAAATTTAAGCATTGGTTCTGTGTTATCTGAACTTAAGTTTAGGGAAATGAATATGAAATTCGGTCATGTGTTTAGAGCCGGAACCGGAGCTGAATCATTGGAAGAGATTATTTCGAATATAAATATGGATGACATGTTGGTTCATCTACAAAAAGAAAGACAACAGTCCAGCGGTCAGAAGCTTAAAAAAATCATGAAAAGAATTAAGCTTTCTAGCTCTCTTGCAAAGGCACAGATCAAACCGCAATGGATGATACTCAGGCGTTTGTTAGTTATTCCGCCAGATCTGCGTCCTATGGTTCAGTTGGACGGAGGAAGATTTGCTGCTTCTGACCTTAATGATCTTTATAGGAGAGTAATCAACAGAAATAATCGTCTAAAGAAACTAATGAGCATCGGTGCACCTGAAGTAATTTGCAGAAATGAAAAGAGAATGCTCCAGGAAGCGGTTGATACACTACTTAATAACTCAGCTCGTGCCGGTAAAACATTGTTTACAGCGGGTGACAGAAGAAAGCTCAGGAGTCTTTCGGATATGCTTAAGGGTAAGCAGGGAAGATTCCGCCAAAACCTTCTTGGAAAGCGTGTGGACTACTCCGGCCGTAGCGTAATTGTTGTTGGTCCGGAGCTAAACTTAGATCAATGCGGTATTCCAAAAGAAATGGCTATGAAGCTATTTAAGCCGTTTGTGATCGGACGAATCATCAGAGATGAATTAGCTCATAACGTAAAGGGGGCAGAGAGATTAGTCCAAGACAGCGGAAAAGAGGTTTGGGATATTCTTGAAGAAGTAATTCAAAATAAATTTGTTCTGCTCAACCGTGCGCCAACGCTTCACAGGCTTGGTATTCAGGCATTCAGACCGAAGCTGATTGAAGGTCTTGCAATCAGAATTCACCCATTGGTTTGTGCGGCATTCAATGCAGACTTTGACGGAGACCAAATGGCGGTGCACGTACCGCTTTCAATCAAAGCTCAGCAGGAAGCGCGCAGCCTGATGGCTTCGTCCACAAATGTTCTTAAGCCTTCCGCGGGTGATCCTGTTATTAATCCATCGCAAGATATGGTGCTTGGGTGTTACTTCTTAACCAAGATTCATGAAGGAAAGAAAGGTGAGGGGATGACGTTTAGTAGTAAAGAAGAGGCATTCCTGGCGTACGAACAGGAAATAATTGATCTGCAGGCAAAGATCAAAGTAAGGATTAGTTCGGAAGAGGGAAAATCTGAG
Organism: uncultured Candidatus Peribacteria bacterium; assembly: GCA_964645805.1. Classification (GTDB taxonomy): domain Bacteria; phylum Patescibacteriota; class Gracilibacteria; order Peribacterales; family Peribacteraceae; genus UBA2144. The sequence continues at coordinate 18,471 of CAZYBL010000003.1, forward strand.
ATTGTAGAAACATCAGTCGGCCGACTTTACTTTGATGAAGTGGTTCCAAATGAATTAGGATTCATAAACGAGACTCAGACCAAAGGATCTCTTTCCAAGCACATTCGCAAGTGTCTGGATCTTGTGGGTCGTGAGGAAACAGTTGCGTTCTCCGACAGGATCAAAGACATTGGATTCAAATATGCAACTCTCTCTGGTGTATCCATTGCTGCAGTGGACATGTTGGTACCGGAAGCCAGAGATGTAATGCGAGATAAAGCGAATGAAAGCGTAAGACTCATCAACAACTATTACTGGAAAGGATTGATTACAGCTGATGAAAGGTATAGCCATGCAATCAAGATTTGGTCACAGACCAAAAACGAGATCTCTAATGAAATGATTAGTGAGTTCAGAAAGTATCCGGAAAACAACATTACATACGTTATCGACTCCGGAGCTCGTGGAAACTGGGGACAGGTTACTCAGCTTTCCGGGATGAAGGGGCTTGTAGCAAACCCATCCGGACGCACTATCGAGCTTCCAATTCAGTCTAACCTAAAGGAAGGATTCTCGGTTCTGGAATACTTCATTGCAACGCATGGGGGGCGAAAAGGAAAGTCTGATACCGCGCTTAAGACTGCGGAAGCCGGATACTTAACCAGGCGACTTGTGGATGCTGTTCAGGACATTCTTATAAGAGAAGAGAATTGCGGATCCGAAGATTATCATGACATTACACGCGCAGAGTCAGAAGAAATTGGTGAAAGATTTGAGAGTAGAATATTTGGGCGAACAGTAGGACGCGATCTTGAGAAGAATGGAAAACTGGTTGCAAAACGTGATGATGAAATAGATGACGAGCTACTAGAGAAAATCAAAGAAGAGGGAATTGATGAAGTGGCAGTCCGTTCGGTTATGACTTGTACAACCAAAAAAGGCATTTGTGTTAAATGTTATGGTAGAGATCTTGGAGATAACTACACAGTTAAAATTGGAACTCCAGTCGGAATCATTGCTGCTCAATCCATCGGTGAACCTGGAACACAGCTAACCATGAGAACGTTCCACATGGGAGGTGTAGCTGAGGGCGCAGACATTACTCAGGGTCTAACGCGTGTTGAGGAATTGTTCGAAGCTCGTTCGCCGCGAACACCTGCAGCGCTTTCCGATATCAAGGGGAGCGTAAAAGTCTCGCATCCTGGGGGGAGAACTGTTGTTCAGGTTGTTGCCTTAGAAAGAGGAATTGATGAATACCGAATTCCTGCAGGATTCGAAATTAAGGTCAAAAAAGGTCAAAAGGTAAAAGAAAGAACAGTTCTTGCGAAATCTATGATGGACAAATCGACTGTTAAAGCAACAGTTGAAGGCAAGGTTGTAGATACAGAGAATGGAATCGTCGGTGTTAAGCATGCAGAAATTCAGGAGCGAACTTATGAATTTGGGCCAAGGGAATCTTTGCTTGTGAAAACCGGTGATATGGTCGAGGTTGGTCAGCCTGTTAATCTTGGTCACTTTAACTTACAAGAACTTCTGGAGAAGAAAGGAATATATGAAGTGCAAAGATACATAGTAAAAGAAGTCCAGCACATTTATGCATCACAGGGTCAGACAATTAACGATAAGCACCTAGAGATCATTGTTAGAAAGATGTTCTCCAAAGTAAGAATTATTGATGCAGGCGCAACAACGTTCCTCCCAGGAGAAACTGTTGATGTTGGTGATGTTCACTTTGCTAATAAACAACTTAGGTCCAACCAGAAGAAGGCAACTTACGAACATCTCTTACTTGGTATTACACGCGCAGCTCTTGCAACAGATTCATGGCTAGCTGGAGCTTCGTTCCAAGAAACAATCAGAGTGTTAGTTGAGGCATCTACAACTAGAAGAGTGGATACGCTTCAGGGTCTAAAGGAGAACGTCATCATCGGTCGTCTGATTCCGACAGGGGAGGTTTATAGAAAGAGATATCTGGGTGAAGAAGATGAGGAAGAAGTGTTGGATTCAGATGTTTCTGAAACGAAGCGGGCAGATTCGTTTAAAGATGAAAGCGAAGTCGCCAAAACACGTTCTGTAGATACTGGGTTTGAGGAGCCTAAGAAAGAGGCGGATGATGGTGAGGAGGCGGTTTTAGACGAGCCGGATGTTAAGCAGGTTAAAAATGACTAATTTGTATTTTTTTCGCTTTACTCTATTTATTTTAACTATTAAGCTCTACTGACCATATGCCAACAGTTAATCAATTAATCCGTAAACCCCGCAAGGACAAACGAAAAAAGTCCAAGGCACCTGCTATGCTTTACGCCTGGAATGCACTTAAGATGAAGGAAGTACCTCTTCCAAAGGGATCTCCGTTCAAGCGTGGAGTATGTGTGAAAGTAACTACAATGGCTCCCAAAAAGCCTAACTCAGCTCTTAGAAAAATCGCCAGGGTAAGATTGACAAATGGTCATGAAGTTAAGGCTTATATAATGGGTGAGGGTCATAATCTTCAAGAACACTCAGTTGTACTGGTCAGAGGTGGTCGAGTTAAAGATTTGCCTGGAGTTAGGTATCACATTGTAAGGGGAATTCTGGATACGGAGGGGGTGCAGAATAGGAAGCAGGGGAGGAGTAGGTATGGGGCGAAAAAACCTAAAGGATAATTAATTATCAATTCTCAATTTTCAATTATCAATTAATCGTCATGGCCAAGCCAATCAAAAAATTTGTTCCAAAGGAGTCCGATCCCGTCATCGAGAAGTTCGTTTGCTGCATGATGATGGATGGAAAAAAGAGCATTGCAAGAGGGTTATTCAAAGATGCGATGGAGATAATAAAGACAAGGACTAACGAAAATCCGATGGATATATTTAACAAAGCTTTACTTAATGTAACTCCTTTGATCGAAGTCAGACCGAAGCGTGTAGGAGGATCAGTCTATCAGGTACCAACTGAAGTCCCGCCAAAAAGGCAGCAAGCGCTTTCGATTAGATGGATTGTAAATGCTGCGAGAGATAGGAAGGGAATGCCTATGGCTCAGAAGTTAGCTCTGGAACTCCTGGACGCGTCAGCTGATCAGGGAAATGCGGTCAAAAAGAAGCAGGATGTTCTTAGAATGGCGCAGGCGAATAAGGCGTTTGCACACCTAGCTAAGTAAGGTAGGTACGGTAGGTCAAGTAAGTAAGGTAGGTTTGTTACATTTTTGTAGCATTAATGAGTTTTTGAAGTAAATAAGAAACCTTGTTAATTTGATGTAGTAATTGCTTGTAAAGATCTTCACTTAGGTAATTTAGATCTAATGCCAATTCAAGAAAATTATCGACTTCTGCAGCAGATGAGTAAGCCCTTTCATAGTAGATTTTTCTATGTGGTTGTGTACTCATTCTAGATCCTTCCGCTATTTGTGCCCCAATAGAGCTCGAAGCATTTCGTAGTTGCTTGGTGATACCGTATGTTTCGGATTTAGGAAATTCAGATGTTGCTTGGTATATCATTTTTGTAAGTGTATGTGCTTCTTGCCAAACAATTAGTTTTCTGAAGCCTTTTGTGAACTGTTTGTATATCATGTGCACAAAGGTACACCATATTGTCATCTTATGCAATAACTTACCTTACCCACAATACGTACATTACTTACATTACCTAAATCATCGCAAATCCATTGCCTAAACCTAAATATTTCCCTATATTCTATCGGAATTTCCTCAATTCTCACGTTTAGCATGGATCTAAAGAATCTCCGCAACATCGGCATTATTGCTCATATAGATGCCGGTAAGACGACTGTCACCGAGCGTGTACTCTTCTATACAGGAATCAACTACAAAATAGGAGAGGTTCACGAAGGTGAAGCTACTATGGACTGGATGGAACAGGAGCAGGAGCGCGGTATTACGATCACTTCAGCTGCAACTCAGTGCCATTGGAAAGCCGCTGACAGCGAGGGCAAGGAAATTGACTGCATAATAAACATTATCGATACTCCGGGCCACGTGGACTTTACTGCAGAGGTTGAAAGATCGCTCAGAGTTCTTGATGGTGGAGTAGTTGTATTCGATGGATCACAGGGCGTTGAACCTCAGAGCGAAACAGTCTGGAGACAGGCTGATAAATATAATGTTCCTCGTATTGCATTCGTCAACAAAATGGATAAGACGGGAGGAGATTTCTATATGTCTCTGGGCTCAGTACACGATCGGTTGAGCAAAAATGCTGTTGCAATTCAGCTTCCGATTGGTGAGGAAGATAAATTCAGCGGAGTAATTGATTTAATAAAGAAAAAAGCTTACACCTTCACGGGAAAGATGGGAGAGAAAGTAGAAGAGATCGAAGTTCCTGCGGATATGGAATCTAAAGTCACCGAATACAGATCTCAGCTTATGGAGAAGGTTGCTGAATGCGATGAGGAACTTCTAGACGCCTATTTAGAGAACGGAGCACTGACTGATGAGCAATTAGTTAAAGGCATAAGAATCGGTACAATCACAAATCAAATCTATCCGGTTTTATGCGGCTCAGCTCTTAAAAACATGGGAGCGCAACTTATGCTCGATGCAGTTGTTGCCTATCTCCCATCTCCTCTGGACATTCCTGCTTCGAAAGGAATGAATCCTAAAACTGATAAGGAGGAGGAGCGAAAACCAGACAACTCTGAACCTCTTGCGGCTATTGCCTTCAAAATCGCGACGGATCCATTTGTTGGAAAGCTTACATTTGTACGTGTTTATTCCGGCATACTTAAGTCAGGCGATTCAGTCTACAACAGCAGAACTACAAAGAAAGAACGAATTGGTCGTTTGGTTAAGATGCATGCAAATTCACGTTCGGAAGTAGATCAAGTCGAGGCCGGGGATATTGCTGCAGTGATTGGACTCAAAGATTGCAGGACAGGCGATACTCTTTGTGACGACAGTAAACCGATTCACCTGGAGGAAATTACATTTGCAGAGCCGGTTATTTCTATTGCGGTTGAACCAAAGACCAAGGCAGATCAGGAAAAGATGGGAGTTTCGCTGCAGAAATTGTCAGAAGAGGATCCAACATTCAGAGTTGAATCAAATGAAGAGACAGGTCAGGTTATTATTTCTGGTATGGGAGAACTTCACTTAGAAATCATCGTAGACCGAATGAAGCGTGAATTTAAAGTTGAGACAAATGTTGGTAAGCCTCAGGTTGCATATCGCGAAACGATTCAAAAAGAAGTTGAACATGAAGAAAAGTACATCAAGCAAACTGGAGGTAGAGGTCAGTATGGTCACGTTATATTCAAACTAATCCCACAGGAACCCGGTAAAGGTTACGAATTTGTTAATCACATTGTTGGAGGAAAGATTCCAAAGGAATATATAAATCCTTGTAACAAAGGATTCCAGGAAGGAATGAATAGGGGAGTTATGGCCGGGTATCCTCTTGTAGATATAATGGTCGATCTGTTCGATGGTTCTTACCACGATGTCGACTCATCTGAGATTGCCTTCAAAACTTGTTCATCGGTAGGTCTTCAAGCCGCTGCAAAGAAGGCAGATCCTGTTTTACTTGAACCTATTATGAAAGTAGAAGTTGTAACTCCGGAGGAGTTCCTAGGAGATGTGATGGGTGACTTGAATTCGAGACGAGGAATGATCCAGGGTACTG
>CAZYBL010000004.1:0-10218 GCA_964645805.1 uncultured Candidatus Peribacteria bacterium
TATTGGCAACAAAAAGCTTTGAATAAACCATTTACTTAATCTTGCCATATTGACAACATTCCTTAACAAGAGGATCATACTCGCATGGCAAAACGTCGTACTAGTGTCGAGCAGGGCGGAGAAAGCCAGCCAGAGAGCAAGCCCAATACTCGAGCGAGCACTCAGCGTCTTGCTTCAATTCGTCATGCACAGCGCAAGAGAGTTGTTGGGAGCACTCTTACTCGCAGGAAGTTTGGTGGTCGAAGGGTAGAAGATGCAACAACGTATTTTGGATCGCCGGAGGAAGAGGCATATAAGTGGGCGCAACATTGGGAGTGGGAACATCGGGATGATTAGAGAAAGTGTGGGATTATCATTTTATTAGCAATAAAAAAATACATTGCTATTATTTCATCCATGACCCCCCGAAAGCTCCACATAAGCTTTCTCCTTCTCTTCACCGCCTTCCTGGCCGTTTTCTTCTGGTTCCTAAACTTCAACGGAGAGCTGGGCCATGATGCAGTTTACTTCTTTGCACGCCTTCACGCAGGGCAATGGCATTTTGCACGTCAGGGACTAAGCATCTTCTACTTCACCCCACACTTCTGCGGAGGAGTTCCACAGTTTGCCAATCCGCAGGATATGTTCTATTCATTACCTCAGATGCTTGCGATTGCTGGGACGGATCTTTGGCGAGCATCACAACTCAGCATTCTGTTTGCGATGATACTCGGATACTTTGGATGGTATTTATTTGGTAGAGACATTCTCAGATTCAAAACCGAATGGTCACACGTCTTTGCGCTAATAATCATCGCTCACGGATTTTATCTGATGCACATGATTGCAGGGCATCTGGTATTATTCACGATGCCATTGATTGGACTACTTCTTTGGTTGGTTCTGGATAGGCGGAAAGATTCGGTCAGATTGATTGTAATCAAAGCCGCAGTCTTCGGGTTAGTCTCGGCATTTATAATGTATAGCGGGGGATATGCTGTTGGGTTGATGGCGATAGTAGCATTAATCATATTTTTGCTGTACGAATTTGTATTCAACTATTCAATTGAAAGGTTGAATACTTTTTTGGTCAGGTTAACTTCGTGTGGGGTTAGTGCGTTGTTGATTAATGCCAGTAAATTAATCGCAGTTTGGAGCTATATGAGATTTGTTACGCGCGAAAAAGCATTTGAGCAATTCACAGAAGGATCAAGCTCATTTCTTTACATGATCAAGTCCTATTGGGCGATTCCTCAGGTTCCGAAGCTTTTCAAATCAATTGGAATGCCTGATCGTGCTACTCATGAATATAGTCTTTATTTGTCTCCGATTGTGCTAATTGGACTAGTTCTGGGGATTTATCTGCTTTGGAGAAAGCGGAAAGTGATTAGATCTAATTTAAAAAAGATGATTTTGGTCGCATTCGTTTCATTGTTCTTTTTAATCTTCTTCTTACAATTAGCTCAAGGTTATGGCGTACAAGTTAGTCCACTTGAAGAGTTACCGATATTTAAATCACTGCATGTAAATGTTAGATTCCTGTATCCATTATCATTCCTAATAATTGCGATCGGCGTTTATTCGTTAACAAATATTTCTAATAGAAAATGGTTGGCATTACTATCAGGAGCGCTAACAGTATTTGCATTTGTAGTCGCCTATTATCCATTAATGCAAGCCGATGAGCTACCTCGCACAATGCCGGTCGAGACTCATCGTGAATTAGTTGAGGAATATGATGATTTTGTTGATAAAGATGTAACGCAGATGCTCTCACTTCAGGGAGGATTAGAAGAATTAATACCAATCTTTTCTGGTGGGAATCATATTAATTGTTATGAGTCTCTGTTTTGGGGGACAGATATTTTCAGGAACAATCCTGTAAGTGGTGGTGCTCCTAAAGTTCAGGCTGATGGGATGTTTAATATTTATAATCCCGCGTGCCTGCAATATCCCGAAGCAAATGGGTGTAAGCCGGGAGATAGAATCAGGTCAGATGACGGTAAGAATGCAGAATTGTTCCTTAAGGGCGAGAAGACAGGTTGGAAGATTCCGGTTTGGCAAAGAGTTGGAAATAGCATTAGTTTTATTGTGCTGATAGGCACTATTTTGGTGTTGATTTATGGTGGAATATCGAAGACTCACCGCTGTCTGAACCGCAGATAGCGCACCTGCCTGCCGGCAGGCAGGGATGCCGCAGATTATACAGATATATTGCACAAAGATTAATACAAGTTATCTGCGACATCAGCGTAATCAGCGTAATCTGTGGTTCAGACAGATGAGTTTGTTCCCCCCTAGGGGGAACGTCGAGGAGCCCTAGTGTTAGCGGAAAAGTAGGGGTACCCCAAAGTTTTTTTTGAGAAGGGGTTTTCAAGGGAGCTAAAAAAATTATACACTGGAAGTCCGGCCCTCCCACCCATTTATACCCACCCTCCCACTTCGCGCTACGCGCTACGAGGGACAGGCGGGGGGTGGGCCTATGATCCAAAAAGTGGTATAATGTCTATAGAGCAAAAAGATCTTTACGAAAAGAAAAATAAACATAAGGTTTCGTCAAGACAGCAAATTTCTCTCCTTTAAGCGAAAAAGATTACAGAACCAACTTTCGTTACAACAAACAATTCACATTGAATCTCTGACAATTATTATCCCCAGCAATATGCAGTCAGAAACTACAGGGTCAAATCCGTCCGAATGGCAAGGTGGAGAATCGCCTCTTACTGAGAATGGGGATGAAGCAAAAAAATTAGAAAAGAGAGATCAGCAATTACTTGCAGAGGTTATTGAATATGCAAAAGGAGCCCAGTTAGCAATATCCGAGGCAGTTAATCCCTATGCATTTGGGAATAAACATAAGACAGAGGGCTGGACAAGATTAAACAGACTTGTTACCAGACAGGCGAGTGAAACCGGTAATGACAAAATTAAGGAAGCAGAATCTGCTCACAATCTAATTGATAGGGAAATGGCAAAACGAATATTGGATGCACTAAGGGCATGTCCAAAAACCCGAAGAGTACATTTAGCAACAGAAGCAATTCCAAAGGCTCTAAGAGAAGCAAAGTGGACTCATGACGATTGCTTTGCAGCATTAGGATTTGCTTTGATTCAATTAATTGAAGAGGAAGAGAATGGAGAGGATTAAATCTCCGGTTTAAGCAATCCTTCTGGCCACCTCTCTTTCTCATATGCCGATACAACTTTGAAGATAACCTCTTCACCCCATTGTGGTCCAAGTATTTGTAATCCAATCGGCAATCCAGACTTTGTCATTCCGCATGGAACATTTATTCCGCATATACCTGCAAGCGAGGCTGGAATTGTAAATACATCAGCCAGGTACATTTGCACAGGATCAGCTGTTTTTGAGCCAACTTCGAAAGCGGGATATGGAGATGTGGGAGTTAGGAGTGCATCGACTTCTTTAAATGCTTTGTTAAAGTCTTCGATCACGAGAGTGCGAACTTTCTGTGCCTGTCTGTAATATGCATCATAATATCCAGCAGAGAGAGCATAGGTTCCTATCATAATTCTTCTTTTAACCTCGTCACCGAAGCCTGCTGATCGAACAGAGAAGTAATATTCAATAAGGTCATTCGCGTCTTCTGTACTTGGCCCGGCATTCGCGAACGCCGGGCTGTACCCAAATCGAATTCCATCGTAGCGTGCCATGTTGGAACTGGCTTCGGACGGACAAATTATGTAATAAGTTGCAACTGCGTATTTGGTGTATGGAAGAGAAACTTCTTTAATCTTCGCGCCTAACTTCTTCAAAGTCTTTGCTGCTTCTTTAATAGATTCTTCAACTTCGGATTCAACACCTTCTATGAAATACTCTTTTGGAAGTCCAAAAGTCATCCCCTCAACATCTTTGTTTAGAACTTTGGTGTAATCAGGAACTTTATGGTCAGAAGTTGTTGCGTCAAAAGGATCTTTACCTGCAACTGTATTTAGAAAAATTGCAGCATCTTCAACGCTTTTTACACAAGTACCCATAGTATCGTGCGAGCTGGTCATTGCCATTACTCCGTAACGGCTTACACGTCCGTAAGAAGGCTTGAGCCCCACGCATCCACAAAGTGATGCAGGTTGCCTGATGGATCCACCGGTATCAGTCCCAGTTGCAAAAATGCATTCATCAGCAATTGCTGCAATTGCAGAGCCGCCCGAAGTTCCTCCTGGAACTTTAGATGTATCCCATGGGTTAAGTGCAGGGCCATAACACGAAGTCTCGTTACTTGCTCCTTGTGCAAATTGATCACAATTTAGTTTGCCCATACTAATTGCACCGGCTGACTTGAGCCTGGCAGTCACAGTTGAATCGAACGGAGGTTTATAGTCTTTTTCTCTTAGAATGTTACTGCATGCAGTAGTCGGGACGCCCTCTTCACAATAAATATCCTTAGCTAAATATGGGATTCCTTCCATTGGATTATCAAACTTACCTTCTTCATCAGCTTTTTTGGCTTCCTCTAGGGCTCTATCAAAGTTTTTGTAAATCACAGCATTAAGTTTGCTATCAACCTTCTCAATTCGATCGATGCACGCTTTCACAAGATCCTCGGATGTGAGTTCTTTGGACTTAAGTTTCTTGTGGGCCTGAGCGATGGTTAGAGAATTAGGCAAGTGTGTTAAATAAGGGCTAAATAAAGAACTAAAAATTTAACCATGAGCGGAGGGAGTTTCTATCTGATGCTCAACTTTGGGGAGCGGGCTTGTTTCAAGTAGCTGATCGGCTTCAGCTTTACTCGGTTTAACCTCATCAGCTCTAAATGAATTGTTTAAGCCTGTAACTTGAGCTGTAGAGACTACCCCTTCAGTATCGACTTCTTGCAGTTGATCTACATAGTCAAGGATAGAGGAAAGCTCTTTAGTAAATTTCTCAACTTCCTCTTCAGATAGATTAAGACGTGCAAGCTTTGCAATATGCCGGACTTCATCCTTTGTAAGAGCCATTACCAAGAGAGGATAATGCTTTTTTCTGTGAAAATAAACATAGTATGTTGATACAATAGGTTCATGAAGTTAAACCGCCTCCGCGGCCGAAAGTCCTCAGAGAGACTCATCAAAGATGGAAAGGTCTGGAAAGGGAAGACTTTGGTGATTAGATATGAGGAGGGATTACCTAGAAATCAGCGTATTAATACAGTGCAACAGGGCTTGTTTGTCGGCACTCTAGCGTCCTCTAGACTGCATAAATCTGCAGTTAAGAGAAATCGGATGAGGCGGAGGTGCAAAGAGGCGCTCAGGCGTTATGTCAAGGATCTTGGAAGTGTCCCAACAATGCAGTTGTTACTTATGCCCCGCTCAAGTAGTCTAACGTGTGACTTTGCGGAGATCGAAAATGATGTCCGTGCATTTCTTTCCTACGTTTCTTAATGCCAATAAATAGAAAACTCAGGGATTTTGTGGAGTTTTTTCTGCTATTCCTTGCTTTATACATAATCGTCCAGTTTTCACTTAAGCTCTTTATGCCACAGTACTTCGGGGACGAGAAGAATGGACAGAATGGCAGGATGCTTACAATGCAGGATAAGACCGTAAAAGATGGTCATCATCCGGTTGTGATTATAAAAAATACTACTGAAGAGGATTTAGCTCTTGAGGACAAATGCCCCATGCCGCCTTTTGAAGTTTTTAAGGGTGAGGAAAAAATAACTACCGAAGAGACAGTATTGCCATGCGAGGCTTTGATGGAAATTAAATCAGGTGAAAAAATAAAGTACGACTTGTCGCCCTGGAAGTATTCTCTTTTTTCCGAGATGGGAGAATATAAATTAGTTTTGACCGGAACTGAGGAGGAGGTTGAATTCAAGGTTCATGAAGCGGGGCCGGTCACAAAAGCATTTCGAGCTTTTATTACAAAGCCGTTTTTGAATCTATTAGTCCTGATTGCTTCCAAGATGCCGGGATACAATTTAGGAATTGCGATAATAATTCTTACGATTCTAGTCAAATTGATCCTATACATCCCAACCCAGCAAGGTCTTGAGGGGCAAAAGAAAATGCAGGCGATTCAACCGAAAATCGAGACAGTTAAAAAGAAATATAAAGATGACCCCAAGAAGATGCAGGAGGAGACTATGAAGCTTTGGGAGGAGTATGGAGTCAATCCGTTCCAATCATGTTTGCCTATCTTGATTCAATTTCCGATTTTAATTGGACTATTCTTTGTTATTCGGGATGGGTCAGTCCTGGAACTCTCACGACATCTTCTATATGGTCCTCACCTGGTCTTATGCTGGTGCTTTGGCACACAGTTTCTGGGCTTAAATCTACTTGATCCAAGCAAGATCATTATGCCGCCGCTGTTGGTGATTTTGCAGTTTTCACAGATGAAATTGAGTTTTGCTATTGCGAAGAAGAAAAAGGATAGCAAGGAGCACCCGTCCCCGGGTGCGAAAGAGAAGCAAAAGGCTAGCTCTCAGGAAATTCAGCAGAAAGTTATGCTTTATGGATTACCGCTCTTGATTGGATTCTTTGCGCTGCAGTTCCCGGCTGCGGTTAGCCTCTATTGGGGAGTGTCGACTGTGTTTGCCATAGGTCAACAGCTGGTGGTTAATAGAAAAGAGCTTAAATAGGTTGAAATTTATTGGTTTTCAAAAAATCGACCATTTTCATTTACAAATCTTTGGGAATATAGAGAATACGACTTAGCGATACCCTTTGTTTGCTTCGCGTTGGGTTTGCTAAGTTGCGAAGCAGTGGGATCGCAGTTGGATAGGGGCCGGAGGCCCCCAAGATTCGGTTTGTGCCCTTCGGGGCTGTTTTGTCACGGGACTCAGATCCTGGAGGTCTGACTCCCCAAACCGTCGAAAGCGGCCGTCGATCTCGATCGAGGGCCGCAACTTTTAATTGACAAGAAAAATTTTGAGAGTAGATAATTAGTTTGGTCCGTCGCCTTTAACGGTGGCGATGGGCTACAGAAACTAGGGGGCTGGCTCGGCGCCGGCCCCCGCTTTTTGACCATGATTTAGCCACCCTTTTCTTGATTAACGTAAGAAAATTATGCAATCTGTCGATGAGATTTGGTGATGCATGGTTTCTCTCATTTTAAGGAGGGGAGTCTGCAAAGGGTGAGACCAGCCAAATTTCATGGCGTGAGGTGGTTGGACCGCCTCACGCCGCCTTTTTGTCTGAACCTTGATTTTCTTGATTACACGGATTTGTTAATACACGGATTTCACTGATGCATTTATCCGTGTAATCCGTGTCAAATCCGAGTAATCATAGTCTACGCAACAGTCACCTCCTAACACAAATACACATCCTCTATCTCATTAAGAAACTTCACCCCCTCTTCCATCGGCTTCTGGAATGCTTTGCGACCGGAGATCATACCGCATCCTCCTGCGCGCTTATTTATCACTGCGGTCTTAACAGCTTGCTGCAGATCATTCTCACCAGAAGATCCTCCAGAATTAATCATTCCTACTCTTCCCATGTAGCAATTCGCAACCTGATAGCGGCACAGATCAATTGGATGATCGGTCGTAAGCTCACTGTACATTTTCTCATCAATCTTTCCGTAACTGCTCTCTAGTCCCATTGCTTTATATCCTCCATTGTTGGTCGCCTGCTTCTGCTTAATCAAATCAGCTTGGATGGTTACTCCTAAGTGGTTTGCTTGTCCAGTAAGATCAGCCGAGGCGTGATAGTCCTTATCTTTTTTAAATGCTGAATTCCTCAGATAACACCAAAGAACCGTGAACATTCCAAGATCATGCGCTCTCTCGAAAGCCTTCGCTACTTCTACTATCTGCCTTCTGGCGTTTTCAGACCCGTAATAAATAGTTGCACCAACTCCCTTAGCTCCCATGTTGTATGCGCGCTCGACTGATCCGAACATTACTTGATCGTAGCTATTTGGATAAGTTAGAAGTTCGTTGTGATTTATTTTTACTAAGAATGGGATCTTACCTGCGTATTTTTTGCTAACCATTCCCAATACTCCAAAAGTTGATGCAACTGCATTGCATCCTCCTTCGACCGCAAGTTCAACAATCTTTTCCGGATCAAAGTAGTCCGGATTTTTTGCAAACGAAGCTCCTGCAGAGTGCTCAATGCCCTGATCAACTGGAAGTATGCTCACATACCCGCTCCCGCCAAGTCGTCCGTGATTGTAAAGAGACATCAGGCTTTTCATTACCTTCGGCGATCTGTCCGACATGCCAAACATTTCCTGTATATGCGAAGGGCTAGGGAGATGCAGTCTGCTTTTGTCGATGGTTGTGCATTGATGACTTAAGAGTGAATCGGCTTCTTGGCCGAGAGTAGATTGAATTTCGGTGTAGTCCATGAGAAGTTAAAAGTGAAAAGTTAAAAGTGAATAGTGAATAATTGTTACGTTGTAGCAATGTTACATTGTAACAATGTTGCACACTAGCCCTTGCAAAACTCATAAAATATGTTAGATTGTCTCGGTCTCAAAAACCTGGTGGGACATTAGGAAAATGTCCAGCGTCTGCATTGGTGGACGTCATAAGGATTCACTGGGATGGATTTGAGACTTGGCTTCTCGTAATGGAGGATGCAGAAATGTTGGTTCTTAGCCGAAAGGCCGGAGAAGATATATTGATTGGCGATAACATAAGGTTGGTCGTCAATCGAATATCGGGAAACAGGGTGACTGTAGGAATCGAGGCTCCGGATGATGTTCATGTCATTCGGGGCGAGCTGAAAACTCAAGACCCCCAACCTAGTCGAGAACCTGTTGAAGCCAAATAGCGTCGCCAGCCCTTAGTTGATGGCGCTGAAAAGGCACGGAGGACCGCTCAAGGAAGTCCGTGCCTATTTAACTTATTTGAAGCTTTTGAAGATTCTTGGATACTCTAAAAACTATTTTGCACAATCTAACTGCTGCCTCGGGATTCAATTCCAATTCTTCGGCATTTCTTCGCCACTTTCCTTCCACAATATCTTCACGTTCTTTATCTGTAGTCTGAGCTTTAAATTTTCTTATTCGAGATCTGAAAATAAAACAATCAGAAAGAGCCTTAACAATTCCTGCTGTAATTCCCGTGCACACAACCTGTGCAGTTTTATCAAGTAGTGCCTGAGCCTTCGTTCTTACTTCATCAGAAGGGCATCCACGAAATAGTAATTGGAAAGTGTCGTGGAATTCTGCGATCTCTTCTTCAAGTTCTTGTTGATGATCTTCTTTGCCGCGCACGTATTCTTGTATCACTTCCAATAATCTCCTGTCCGCATCATCAATATGACTGCGAATGTATCCGACAGGATCACCATCACATTCCCTAAGGATCAATTCGTCAATTGCCGCTGTATCAATGAAGTGCTTTCCCATTTCATTTTCATTGAGATACTACTTGTTCTTTGTAATCAGGAAAATCTTTTAATCAAGTAAATCAAGGTTCAGACAATTGTGCTATGCTTTACCTATGCCCCTCAAGCTATACAACACATTAACCAAGAAAGAAGAAGAATTTAAACCCATCAAAAAAGGTCAAGTCAGCATATATACATGTGGTCCAACTGTTTATGGGCGACCGAGTATTGGTAATTATTCATCATTCTTGATGGCTGATTTATTAGTAAGATGGTTAGAAGTCAGTGGATATAAAGTCACACATGTTAAAAATATAACTGATGTGGGTCATTTGGTTGCAGATCAGGATCAAGGTGAAGATAAGATTGAAAAGCAGGCAAAGAAAGAAAAGTCAGATCCGCTTGAGATTGCAAAGAAGTATGAAGCTGAATACTTAGAGGATGAAAAAGCTTTAAACATGCGAGAGCCGGAACATCGTCCGAGAGCCACCGAGACAATTAAAGAGATGATTGCAATGGTCGAGACTTTAATGGAGAAGGGAAATGCTTATGAGACCGAAGATGCGATCTACTTTAGTGTACAGACTTTAGCCCATTACGGAGAGCTTTCTGGGAATACATTAGAAGATTTAGATGCTGGTGCGCGCGTTGAAGTTGGCGAGCAGAAAAAACATCCTGCGGACTTTGCGCTTTGGAAAAAGTGCGTTGGGGAAAATGCAGATCACATACTCAGGTGGAACTCGCCTTGGGGCGAGGGTTTCCCGGGTTGGCATATTGAATGTAGTGCAATGAGTACCAAATTCCTCGGAGAACAAATCGATATTCATACCGGAGGTGAAGATAATATTTTTCCTCATCATGAATGCGAGATTGCTCAGTCCGAGGCGGCATCGGGTAAAAGACCTTTTGTTCGAATGTGGGTTCATCGTCGTCATATAAATATGGGTG
>CAZYBL010000004.1:10262-23870 GCA_964645805.1 uncultured Candidatus Peribacteria bacterium
AGAGAAGATGAGTAAGAGCTTGGGAAATATTTTGACGCTACCTGATATTGAGGAGATGGGATTTAGTCCGCTCGATCTTAGGTATTATTTTTTGTCGGTTCATTACAGGACTAATTTAAAATTTACCAAAAAGGGTTTGGATGATGCGCATAAAGCGCGACGTAAGATAGTTGAGTGGATATCTGAAATTAATTCTGCTGTTCCAACATCTGAAGTTTCATCTGGCCACATGATGGACGAGCAAATAGAAATATTTAAAAAAGCTATAAATGAAGATCTAAATACACCTGCAGCACTTGCTGATGTTTTTGCGGTTATGAATTATTACTATGCAAATACGAATGTCGATCAAGCGACCCTAGATAAATATATTGAATTCGTAGAGATGGTACGTGATACATTTGGCTGCTTCGAGCCGGAGGAAACTGAGGAGATTCCGGCTGAGATTAAGAAGCTTCTAGACCAGCGTCAGAAGGCTCGGGACGAAAAGGACTTCGAAGCATCAGATAAATTGCGGGATCAGATCCGAGATTTGGGTTGGGAGGTGAGGGATGAGGAAGGGGGGCAGGAGGTGAGGAAGACGTAGCATGGGCGTCTCGCCCATGCATGCAAAATTCCATGAGCGAGACGCTCATGGCACGTTACGTCGCACAAGTGCGACGGTGCCACGTTGCGGCTACGCCGCGAAAATGACCATAAAACCCAGAAAATGCAACCCCATTTAAAATAGCCTCATTACATCAAAAACAGCCTCCAAATGACCCCTCAGAATCATAATTTTGGGTATATCTCTAGCATACTTATAAATATGCCAACTTTGGCTTACGTAAGCCTGTAACGTCAGCTCAGGAACCCCGTTAGAACATGTGACGCGGAACGACTGGGGAGGCTTGCCTCCCCGCAAAAATTCTCCTAGGATTTCGTGTAAAGATCCGCAATCCAGAGCCTAGGAGGGCGTCGATCTTTGTGTCATCGATCCTTCACAAGCCGGCAACTTGCCTCCCCTAACCTCGAGATTGGGGCGACAAGACTATTACGCTCACTATTCTAAGGCAGAGTAGGTTGAGCCGTGTTTTTCTATACGCCTATTTTTGTGCTGTGCCTCCTAGTCCCAGGGGTCACATTAGGTACAAAAAGGTTTTGCCTATTGCCGCTTTGAGAGAGGGCTGCGATAGAGCGCATTTTCCTTAAGAAGGCCTCACCGTGTAGTTCGTGTCTACTCTTTATTTATACAGAGGATTCTCCTGGCTTCGCTCAGGAGATCTAATGGCAGAAGAACTCATAGTTTGTCTTTATGGATAGTGCATATTTCAAATTAAAAGAAACTTAATTCCTTTTAATCGTTCCGTATTTTTATTAATTTTTTTACTCCTTATTTATATGGATTTACCTCGCTTGAAAAGATTTATCGCGGGAGCATCTATGGCTGCAATTTCGCTTACCCAGGCCGGGAGCGTTTTCGCTGCTTACACTGATGTCCCAAGTGGTGTCTGGTTTGAGGATGCTGTCGGCGCCTTCGTTGACGCAGGCTACCTCGATGCCAGTCAATCACGCTTCCGCGGTGGTGACTCCGCAAATCGTGCGGAGTTCGTCAAGCTTGTTGTAGAACTGAATGGTGGAATCCTTTCGACTCCACCTGCTGTCCCAAGTTTCGATGATGTTGCTACAGGTGCCTGGTATTACGGGTACATGGAAGAAGCCGGAAAAGAAGGATGGGTACGTGGTGACGGTGACTGCTACGGCAGCCATCCTTGCTACGCCCGACCTGGTGCAAACATCAATCGAGCTGAAGCAGCGGCACTTATCACTCGCTCATTTGGCCTAGAGGCCACAGGCGACGCAGCTCAGTTCGTCGACAACCCATCTGGTCAGTGGTACACAGATGTTATCCAGACCGCAGCAGATCACTGTGTCCTC
Source organism: uncultured Candidatus Peribacteria bacterium (assembly GCA_964645805.1). GTDB lineage: Bacteria > Patescibacteriota > Gracilibacteria > Peribacterales > Peribacteraceae > UBA2144. Next base: position 12,180 of record CAZYBL010000004.1, read on the forward strand.
CAAGGTGATGACAACAGTGGCCGCGTACGTCCTGGTGACAACATGAACCGCGCAGAAATGGTCGTTATGCTCTACCGTGTTGACCAAGGTCTCACCTATGGTGTTGACTGTGCGGTCGCAGCCGGTGGAGAAGCAATGATCGTTGACGCGGTTGCTACCTCATCGACCTCAGTGGAAGTCGAATTTAATGCAACACTTGACGCAGCATCAGCAGAAGATGTTGGCAACTACACGGTGACTGGTTCACCAGAGGTTGCTGTCAGCTCAGCTGCGTTGCTGAACCCACAGACAGTAGAGCTCACCTTCGGAGAGTCTCTCTCCGCAGGACATGAGTACACATTGTCTGTTAGCGGTCTTCTAGCCGCAGACGGTTCAACCATTGATGACGCCATTACCTTCACAGGCTACACAGCTTTTGTGCAAGGTGATGGAGTACTGGAGCTTTCCCTATCAGCAGCAACTCCTGTAGGCGACACTGTCCCACAGGGAGCAGTTGGTGTTGTAATGCTCTCAGTAGACCTCACTTCTTCATGTGACGATTCTGTCACAGTAGAAAGCATGACAGTCCTTCACGAAGGATTCGGTGCTAGCACAGACATTAATGGTGTATACGCTGCAATCAATGGCGCACGTGTAACACGAAAGCGCACAATTGACGCAGAAGACCAAACTGCAGACCTAAGGTTTGCATCTCCATTAGTACTTGACCCGTGCGAGACTGTAACAGTTGATCTGGTTGTGGACTTCACAAGTAGTATCACTGCTGCAGCCGAACACAACATTGTGGTGGAGCTACCATCTGACGTCTTTGGCAACGCCAAAGAGGTTACTGGTAACTTCCCTGTCCGCGGAAACACATTCCGCGTTGCCGCTGTTACAAGCGGTACGGTCTCTGTGACCTACCGCACGGTTTCACCTGACGAAGTTGAAGTCGGTGACAAAGGCATCGTTATTGGTAAGTGGGAGATTGCTGTGGACTCAACAGAGGACCAGACCTTCTACTCAATGACAATCGAGCAAAACAGCTCAGCATCTGACGGCGACTTCACAAATCTTGCGATTCGCCGAACAGATGGAACAATCCTCACCAACACGGTCGCACAGACAGTAGGTGACTTCATCACTCTCGTCTTCGATCCTCCATTCACAGTTCTAGAAGGTGACAAAGTCACACTAGAAGTAATCTCCGACGTTGTCGGTGGTGCAGGTGACTCAATCATCATGCACTTCGAAGAGTCATCCGACCTCTTTGCGGTTGGTTCACTCTACGGTTACGGTGTGAATGGCCAGCTATACGGTTCACAAGTAAGCCTTCCATCAGAGACGGCTGCACTACCTGACACCGTTAGCATTGATGCTGGTGAGTTCACGCTCGGTATCGATGGTCCTGCAACACAGGACTACACCCGTGATGACAATGACGCAGTACTTGCGAACATTTCATTCACAACAGGTGGTGAAGATATCGATGTGAAAGACTTGTACATTGCTATTCAGGCTGTATCCAGCACTGGTGGTACCCTTTGTGGTGCAGGAGGTGCAACAACAGCAGGTGGTACATGTACAACAGGCACGGACGACACAATCCAGGAGATCCTGGAGGATGTTGAAATCCGAAACACCACAACCGGTCGCACGATTGATGGTGTTCGCCTAACTGGTTCAACAGAATCAGGAAATGGTACTGCAGCTTTGGCTGAAGCAGGAACATTCCAGATCTACCGCTTTGATGACTTCATCATCCGCGGAGAAGAAGTCTGGGAGTTCCGTGTAGACTTCATCGACAATGGTGCAGGAAACCACCCAGAGAGCGGAGACCAGTTCAGAATCCACATTTGTGGTGAGCCAAAAGAGATCCGTTCAGGTGGAGCAAACGCAACAAACACCTCCACATGTTCATTCAACAGCTTGGTAACTGCTGCAACAACATGGCAGATGGACGTAGAAGGTCTCTCGACAGGAGACAAAGTCGGTGACGTTCGCCCACGAGGCAACATCGCCGGTAACTACCAGCGCATCGCCACAGCTACCCTCACGGTTGCTGTTAAGCCAAACGGAGTAACAGATACCGCTGTTGAAAACGCCAAAGATGTTAACCTTCTAAGAATGGAAGCGCGCGCAGGTGAAGCAGAAGACATTCTCTTTACCAAAGCTATCTTCGAGGCACAGTCTGGTTCTTTGAATGATGGACAGAACTATGCTTTGTGGGTTGACACCGATGGCGATGGAACAGTAGACACAATCCTCGAGGATGGTGTTGCCAGCCAGTCAAGCCAGGTTACCTTCGGTGACATGGCCGGTGGTGGTTACGTCATTCCAGCTGAGGAGACTGTTGTCTTCGAGGTGCACGCGGACATCGCTTCTTCCCTAACAGGAAATGACTTGATGCTCCGATTTGCAACTGGAACAACTGTAACATTCCTAGAAGCCGAAGAGCTTGATGACGGTAGTAACCTATCTGGAATCAGGCTGAACACAGCATTGTTCGCCGGTGCTACAACAGCTGACATAATTGTCACAACTGTTTACGCACAGGACTGGGTCTTGGTTAGCCAGGGTAACCTGTACATAACCGAATCCACATCAACACTCGGAGTTCGCAAGCACCAGCTACTTGGTGGCGAACTAGGAGAGACAGTATTGCGAATGGAATTCCGCGCCGAGTTTGAGGACATTGATGTTACAGATATTCAACTAACAGCTTCGGGAACAACAACCTCGAACGAAGTTGATCGACTGGAGCTCTTCAAGGACGGAGAGTCTGAGCCATTTGCACTTGCTACCATCGGTGGCTGTGGAAATGACGACACTTTGGGTATAAACCCAGGTACAGCTAATACAGCTGTTAAGACTTTCTGTGCAAACATGGAGAGCCGACAGTTGGTAGTTCCGGAAGGTGAAGAAGTTGACGTTTTGGTACGACCACGTGTTAAGACAGACGTAGAAGGTTCTATTCCAAAGCAGCCAATCCAGTTCTTCGTCGATAATCAGAATTCATCCGATGAAGCAACAGGATCTGGTGCTATCCGTGCACGAGGTGACGAATCCAGCAACAACCTTGCTGCGAATAACGAAGACACAAGTGCCGGAGGAGAAGTATTCATTGGAGTATCCACCGCTACAACCAACGCTTACATAACTGGTAAGAAGGGTTACTGTGTAACAGCGAAGGTCGTTTCCATTACAAATGATAGTGATGATCCAAATGGTTCTGCTATTCCTATCGGATTGTCTGACATCGGTAAGTTCAAATTCACAGCTGCCGATCACAGCAACTCCAAGGATGGTTTGAACACAGTAACACTGTCAGGAATCATCTTTAACGTTAACGCTACAAACGTCACATTGGATTCATCATCTGGAAACTGGCTACTATACAACCAGAATGACTCCAACACGACTGTAACCTGTAACGCCTTCAAGAATGACTCGAACCGAATTGAGACAACCGGTAACGCATCCGGTTCATTGCTCGTTCAGTGTCTTGATGACGCGAATCTTGTAACGGATATTAATCCTGGTAAGAGTATTACCTTCGTACTACAGGGTAATATTACAAACCAGAACAACTCCGCTGTTGGTGCACCAAGCACCTTGCAGGTATCGCTACAGAACTTCGACACAGACTCAAGGCCATTGTTCGGTACACAAAATTCAAACGCCTACAGCCACATCGAATGGCGTGATCTTGACTCCGCAAGTACAGTTCAGGAGTTCACATGGATCGAGTACCCAACAACAGTTGTTAAATCAACAAGCTACGCAGGTTAATACCCCGCTTAGTTTTTACAAGAAGAAGACCTCCATAATCTGGAGGTCTTTTTCTTATGCATTTCGTCTGAACCGCAGATTACGCAGATGGCGCAGATAGTTAGAATAATTTGCGTTTAATATTTATCAGTCTATAAATGAATGGTCTGAGAATAATGACCTGTTCTCCAGGATAACTTACAATCTCTCCTCCAAACTTCTCCTTAAACTCGCTTACACCTTTCCAGGGATGATCCTTCCCTCTCCCCCGGCCCCTCTCCCGAGGGGAGAGGGGAGCTTCTTTGATTGGTGCAATCCCAAACAAATCATAAGAAATACATCCCTTTTCCTTGCAATACTTCATTGTTTCCCATTGCAGAAGGTATGGAGCCATTAAGCTTCGGTGTTCGTATGATGATGCTCCATAATAATAAATACCAATTTTGTTCCAGATAACTCCAATCAGTCCAGCAATGGGCGCCCGAAACCGGGACCCGCCCTTCGACAAGCTCAGGACAGGCTCGGTCCCGGTTGCGTTCGGGAATGCAAGCAACATGAATGAGCCATCAAGGTTATTCAAAAACTTTTCATATTGTTCTTTTGGAAGTGGCTTGAATCCATCACGCTTGGAAGTTTTTTGAATAAGATTGTAAAAAGCATCAACATCAGTCGATTGCTCAACAGTTACTCCATGCTTCTGCGCAACTTTAATATTGTATCTACCTTTAGATTTCATCTGTGCAAGTATTTCATCTTCCGATTTAGTCAGGTCGATGACTCTGGTTGCCTGAGGAATAATGTTTCTATTGCTATCTGCAAACTTGAGACTCGGAATCCGGTCCGTCGTGGATCGGCCGCGCCGAGACGGAGATCCGGAATCCGATGGATCGTTCTCGGGAGAAACGTAGAGTGCAAAGCATTTATCTTTTTTGGCCTCTTCAATAATTTGTTCAAATAGATTGTCGATGTCCTCTGTCCGATGTCCGACGTCCGAACGTATAATTTCCCAAGTCGAATATCCTCCAGTGGTTCTATCAATTACAACTTGTACACCATCATAAATTCTGACTTCACGCCCAAGTGATTCTTGATACTTAAGCCATTCAGGCGATTGCCAGAGGTTGTTGTTGGAATTCACAGCTGAGTGAATAGTTAATAGTGAAGAGTGAATAGTTGAAATAATTGTAACTTGAATCACTAATGAAACACTATTAACTATTAACTTTTCACTATTCACTTATAATAAAAATATGCTAACTCTCCCCACTCTCACCTACGACTATAGCGCTCTTGAACCCCACATCGATGCTAAAACGATGGAAATTCATCACAGCAAGCATCATCAGGCATATGTAGATAAGACAAATGCCGCGCTTGAAGGTACAGAATTTGCGGATAAATCAATTGAAGAAATTATCTCTAATCTAGATCAGATTCCGGAGGATAAGCGTGAAGCAGTCAGAAACAATGGAGGAGGAGTTATTAACCACAATATTTTCTGGGAAAGCATGAGTCCTTCCGGTGGCGGTGAGCCCGATGGAGCCCTAATGGAAGCCATAAAGTTGGCATTTGGGAGTTTTGAATCTTTTAAGAAGGATTTCAGCAATGCAGCTCTGACTCAGTTTGGGTCGGGGTGGGCGTGGTTGGTTTTCCAGCCCGAAGCCGGGACCCGCGGGTCCCGGTTGCGAATAGTCCAAACACCAAATCAGGATCATCCCCTGTCCGAAGCGGAGATTCATTAATCTCCGCTGCGGCCGGTATTATGCCTCGACGTCTGGGAACACGCATATTACCTCAAATACCAAAATCGCCGGCCGGAGTACATTGAGGCGTTTTGGGAGGTAGTAAATTGGGAAGAAATGGTGAGGAAGTATGAAAGTTGATTGGTTTCTGGTTTTTGGTTTTTAGTTAAAAAATCCTTGACCTTTCTCCGATATTGACTAGAATCCCCACTGATCACAGAGCCATGAACTACTCGCGCTCCGCGCTCGAGTTCACGGCGAGCCTTGATTGTGTAATTAGATCTGTGTTTACCCTGAGCGACCCCGGCTTGCCGGGGGAGTCGAAGGGTGAGCCAGTATTTATTTAATTTCAACCCTGTCCTATGCCAGCTAAAAAAAAGGTTAAAAAGAATAAAAAGAGTAAAAAGAGAGAAAAGAAAGTATTGAAAAAAGTTAGGAAGGCTTTAAAGAAGGTAGCCAAGAATCCTCCCAAAAAGGTAGTCAAAAAAGCTCCTAAGAAAGTAGCAAAAAAGCCTCCCAAGAAAGTTCCTAAGAAAAAAGTTGTATTGTCCAAAAAAGCTCCACCAAAAAAGATAACTCCCAAGAAAAAAGAAGAAGCTAAGAAGAAAATAGTTGTAAAGCAAAAGGCTTACCAGATGACAGTTCCAAATGGTGTTCTTGCTGGTTGTGAACCACCAGTTGTTCCTGTCGCAAGCCGGGTTTCCGCTGCGGTAAAAAAACTTCCGGAGCATCTCGCCCCAAATCGTATCCAAAACGATCGTTTGTATTACGTCGATGATGAGATAAATACGATGGCGATTCCGTCACTCATCGAGATGCAGGTCCAGAGTTACAATTGGTTTTTGACAGAGGGAGTCAAAGAACTTATGGAGGAGATCTCACCTATCACTGATTTTTCTGGTAAGAAGATGGAGCTCAGGGTACTTGGACATACATTTGACCCTCCAAAGTACGATCCAGATACTTGCAGGCGAAGGAACTTAAGCTTTGAAGCAGTTATGAAAGGGCATGTTCAGCTTATTAATAAAGAGACAGGAGAAATTAAAGAGCAAGATGTTTTCTTAGGATCTATCCCACTTATGACCGACGTAGGGACTTTCATTGTTGGAGGAATTGAACGCGTCGTAGTTCATCAGTTAGTCAGATCTCCCGGGGTTTTCTTCTCACGCATGCCGGATAATCCAAAACTTCACGCTGCGAAGATCATTCCCAAGCGCGGAGTATGGCTAGAAATCGAGACTGATAGACGTGGAATTATTTCATGCAAGATTGATCGCAAAAGAAAGATCCCTATAACTCAATTACTTAGAATCTTCGGTTACGATACCGATGATCAGATTCTAAATCTCTTTGCCGACGTGACGAAAGATAAGGACCACATACTTACAACTTTCGAAAAAGATACAGCGCGCACGGTTGAGGATGCATATCAGAGTGTATATAGAAAGGTCAGACCGGGAGACTTGGCAACTCCGGAGAATGCGAAACAGTTAATAGATGCCCTCTTCTTTGACTTTAAAAAGTACGACATGGGTGCGATTGCACGATACAAAATGAATCGTCGATTCGGATTTAATACACCAAGTGACGAAGAACACAGGGTGTTCCAGGTTGAAGACTTTGTAGAAATCATCAAAGAATTAATCAGGCTTAATAACGGAGAGGGTGTACCTGATGATATCGATCACCTTTCCAATCGTCGTGTTAGAAGTGTTGGTGAATTAGTTCAGAATAAATATCGAGTAGGATTAATTAGGACCGAAAGAATCGTAAAGGATCGAATGACAGTCATGGACCTAGAAACTGTAACACCAATGCAGCTAATTAACTGCCGTCCAATTACAGCGGCAATGCGTGAATTCTTCGCAAGTTCACAGCTTAGCCAATTCATGGATCAGACTAATCCTGTGTCTGAACTTTCACACAAGAGAAGATTATCCGCCATGGGTCCCGGGGGACTCTCGCGTGAACGTGCCAGCTTCGACGTCCGCGATGTGCACCAAAGCCACTACGGTCGCATTTGTCCAATTGCAACTCCGGAAGGACCAAATATCGGATTGGTAGTTCACTTAGCTATATTCTCGCGTGTTAATGAGTATGGATTTTTAGAAACTCCATATCGCGAGGTTGGGCATGAAATTCCGTTAGATCCAGATAAGCTATACGGCCGCATGCTCGATGTTGATTTGCGTGATGGAAGAAATCTGATTGCGAAATCAGGTCAGGTAATCGACAAGAAAGAACTTGCCAAGAGAGTGATATCACTGCTCAAGAAACAGGGTTACAAGGCAATTCCAGTGAGAGCATTCGTAACCGGGAAAATATTGTTTGCTGATGCCGAACAGGAAAGGAGACTCACGATTGCTCAAGCCCAGAGAAAGTTCACCGGGTTTGGTGAATTCTTAAGTTCCAGAGCTTCTGCACGAAGAGGAGGGGAGCCAATTTTGTCTCATGTTCGGGATATCACTCACGTCGATGTATCACCAAAACAAATTCTTTCTCTTTCGACAGCATTAATCCCATTCCTGGAGCACGATGACAATACTCGAGCATCTATGGGAACGAACATGCAACGACAGGCAGTACCTCTTCTTAAACCAGAAGCTCCACTTGTTGGAACGGGTATGGAAGGACTTGCAGCGCGCTCAACGGGTCATGCATTGCTTGCGGAAGAAGACGGAGAAATTGTATATAGCGATGCGAAAGAAATCTCAGTCGTCTACAAATCAGGTCGTAAACAAACTTACACACTTCACTCATTCGTCCGTTCAAACCAGGGCACATGCTTCAATCTACGTCCGCGTGTAATGAGAGGTCAGAAAGTTCGAAAAGGAGATAGTTTGGCAGATGGAGCGTCAGTTGAGGACGGAGAATTAGCACTTGGTCAAAACCTCCTTGTTGCATATATGTCATGGCAAGGATTTAACTTCGAGGACGCTGTAATAATTTCCAATCGTTTGGTACAAGAAGGTTTGTACGATTCAATCCACATCGAATCTTATATAACCGATGTCCGCGATACAAAGCTAGGGTCCGAGATGGTTACACGTGATATTCCAAATGTTGGTGAAGCTAAACTCAAAGATCTGGACACAGACGGAGTAGTCCGGATTGGAGCCACTGTTCACGAAGGTGACATCTTGGTTGGAAAGATCACTCCAAAGGGAGAAACCGAACTTACACCAGAAGAGCGTCTGCTTCAGGCAATCTTTGGTGATAAGGCTAAAGACGTTAAAGACAGCTCACTCAGGCTCCCTGGTGGAGCGGGCGGAAAAGTCGTCGACGTTCAGGTCTTCGATAGGTCCGAAGGCGATGAACTACCAACCGGGGTCATAAAACAAATCAAAGTTTATGTAGCGCAAACCAGGAAGATCCAGGAAGGGGACAAGATGGCAGGACGACACGGAAACAAAGGTGTTATTGCAAAGATTGTTCCGGAAGAAGATATGCCATTTCTTAAAGATGGAACGCCGATTGATATCATTCTAAACCCGCTCGGTGTTACATCTCGTATGAACATTGGGCAGGTTCTGGAGACTCATCTTGGTTGGGCATGTAATGCGCTTGGAATCAAGATTGCAACTCCAGCTCTCGATGGAATCAATCATGAGAAGATTACAGATTTTCTTGAAGCTGCCGCTTTGCCTACTTCAGGAAAAGTTCAACTTTACGATGGAAGAACAGGTGAACCGTTCTCATATGAAACTACGGTTGGAACAGTTTATATGCTAAAACTCCTTCACCTTGTTGAAGATAAAATCCATGCCAGGTCAGTTGGACCGTACTCACTTGTTACCCAACAGCCACTTGGAGGAAAGGCGCAACATGGAGGCCAGAGATTTGGAGAGATGGAGGTGTGGGCACTTGAAGCATACGGAGCAGCACACACGCTTCAGGAAATGCTCACTATCAAGTCAGATGATGTCATTGGCCGAAGCAAAGCTTACGAAGCTATTGTTAAGGGAGAACAAATCAGGCGTCCTTCCATTCCTGAGTCATTCAATGTTCTTGTTAAGGAGCTCCAGGCACTTGGCCTTAAAGTAGACCTGCTTAAGTTCAAAGATGAAGTGTCTCCGGAGGAGAAGGCAACTATAGAGGAGGGGGAAGTTGAGGAAATTGAACTAGAGTCGCGTGTTAAAGCAGAAAAAGAAGCGGAGGAGATTGTTCCAAGTGAAGATAAGATTTCCGAGCTTACTACACCTGGATCCGAAAGTTCAGCAGAGGTTAGAGAGGGAATCGAAGAAGGAAAAGAAGTGGAAGCATCTGGTGTAACTGCGAAGGAGGAGATGGCGGAGGCGGTCAGCGAAGAAGCCAGAGAGGCAGCTTAACAAGGTTGATTAGTTTTTGGTTTTTAGTTTTTGGTTCGAAAGTGTTGGAGCGTCCAGCATCGGGTAACCAAAAACTAAAAACTAATAACCAAAAACTTCCCAACTGCTATCAATACCATTATCATCTCCCCGTTCTACCCCTCCCCCAAGCCCCCATGAAGTCTGTGAATAAAGTCATTCTACTAGGTAATGTAACCCGTGATCCGGAGCTTAAAAGCACTACCAACGGCCAGGCCGTGTGCACATTTGGTCTTGCAACTAATCGTGTGTGGAAAGATTCAACTGGTGATAAACAAAGTCTTCCTGAATACCACAATCTAGTTGCGTGGGGAGGGCTGGCGGAATTTTGTGCTGAGAACGTTAAGAAAGGAAAGCCTCTTTATATAGAGGGATATTTGAAAACCAGGAGTTGGGATAGTCCTGAAGGCACAAAGATCTTCCGCACCGAGGTCGTTTTGGAAAACATTGTATTGCTTGGGCCCAAGGGTGAACTTGAGTCGCCAGCTGAGGAAGTAATAGAGGAGGCGGTGCCGGAGGAGGTTGTTGCTTGATTAGGTATGGTACCTGCCTGCCGGCAAGCAGGGGTTGGGTAGGTGCAGAGAGGTTAATTGGTTTTTAGTTTTTAGTTTTTAGTTATTGGTTATTAGTTTTTCCTTGGTTTTTGGGGTTATAGGGTTGTAGGGTTTGGTGTGGATGTCGATTCGATTAGAATTTAGAAATGTTGAGTTTATTTTGTTGAATTATATATACTCTGTTGTAATAATTATGATTGCAATGGTAGAAACTCAAGATGACATACAAAGGCGGATAGATAGAGCTGGTGAACATTTACATAGAGCTTATGAAGATGATCCGGAAGGATGTAAAAGAGCTGTTGAGCAGCTCGAATTGTCAATTCATGCAGAACATGCTGACTGGTGGGAGATACATGAGCAAGCGGAGAGAGAAGCAATTCATGCACTTAGAGATGAAGTTTATGTAGGTTAAGTTGGTTAGAGATTATTTTGGAGATAATTGTTGCATATGGATGCTTAGATTAAGTACTCTGTTCCCCCTCAGGGGGGAACGCCGAAGAGCCCTAGTTTTAGGGGAAAAGTCGTACTTGGTCGAAGTTTTTTTTGAAGATGCCTTGACGGGATTTTTGGGCTGACACATTATTTAAGTAGCGCCCCACCCGCCAACATGTTCCCACCCCGTGGGGGGAGGGTGTATCTAGAGTTCAAAAGCAAGGATATTAACCACAAAACTAGTGATTCAGGCAAGTTTTGATTACTCGACTTTTTTCCTCTGGAAGCCACTTTTTTCTTGACTGAAACTCTTTAGCCTTTAAAATCCATTAGCTTTATGCGTTTTTACGCCCACCCGCCGGAATCGAAACCCTGAAATAAGGGAGGATTTCCTCGAGATCTGCGGGTGTGCGTGCCTCATCCGCATGTTTGCCCTGTGCTCATTAAAAGCACCGGCCGAAAGTTAATTTTATAAAAAATTTGCAATTTTGTGTCACTTCTAGCGTGAGCACGTCCTGCTCGCCTGAATAACAATTGACAATTAACACGGGCACTTCGTGCCCTGTTAACAATTAACATTATTAAATTAAAGTTAATTGTTAATGGTTAGTAGTTAATTGTTGAAAGAGTGACACGTGAACAGATAACGACAGTTGACAATTAACACGGGTGCTTCGCACCCTCTTAACAATTGACAAAGGTAGTAGTGGTTGAAACTTAGGTTTCTTCAATTATTTCTAAAGTCAATTGTCAAAAGTCCCCGAAGGGGACGTGTCAATAGTCAATTGTCATATAGAACGTTACTCATCGCATCACATGGATGCCTCGACTCTGTACTCCGACGAAGGACGTGGCCAGCTGCGA
>CAZYBL010000005.1:0-22352 GCA_964645805.1 uncultured Candidatus Peribacteria bacterium
ATTTGTAAGAAGAAATGTTTTTAATTCTTCTAACAATGCGCAATACACAGCACCAGCATGACTTGTTCGCAATTTTGAATTAATTGATCGAACAAGGTTCATTTCTTCTATCTTGCTAGCTCGAGTATTTCCTTTGAAGAAATAAAAATTTATCCCATCCTTCAACTTATGTTCTTGCTGCTGAGGTATTTTCTCGGTTTTAACAGTATACACTGAACACCAAGTAGCTATTGTTTCCTGGTCTTTCGTTAAGTGTATTTGTGCAATTACAAATATAGTTACTGCTCCGGGTTTTATGTCTTTAATCACATATTTTATTATTTCACTAGAGACTTGATCTCCAAAGGGAAGATGAATTATGTCGAAAGTAATGTTTATGGTGTAGTTACTTGCCACTTTTCTGGCTGCACTTAGTCTAGTGTCTTGGAGAGATTTCATACTTGCCTGCTTTACTTTTTTTGCAACCAGGCTTTTCCAACTATTGTACATATCACACTTCTCTTCTTTTGATCCGTGCATTTTCCTTATAAGCAATTCAATCTTTTCTTTGCTTGGTCGTTTGCCGTTGATCCACTTCGATACACGCTCTCTATCTATTTCAAGAAAACATGCAAGATCGGATGAGTTTCCGCAGTGGTATTTATCAATATAGTTCCTGAGCTGCTCTGCAAATGATGCCATATAGTGGATGGTACACACCTCGTGACTGTCACGCAATAGTTTACGTGACATATTCTGTTGAGTACAGGATAATTGTTTCATGATTACAAAACTACGTACAGTTCGACGAGAAAAAGGAATTCTAGCTAGTTGGCTAGCAAGTGAACTAGGCGTTTCTAGAAATACGCTCTGGGAATGGGAACGTGGTAGTCGAAGTACCCCCCGTGCGGCATTGATTGCGGCCTCATACTTATTAAACGTTTCACCCGATGAATTGAGTAGTGAAACTGACGAATAGTTAGATGGAGACATTTACACACTGGAAAGCAGCCCCACTCGATACAGAGCCTACTTCCCCTAACAATATGACTTATAGTATCACAAACTCAGGCAAAAGCAATAGCCCGACGATGCATTGCAAATCAAATTATTTCACATTCAGAGATTTAATTGATGTTGTAGATTACCTCGAAGGACAAGATGTATATTTTGAGAATGACGTGCATCATATCTATGGCAGACAATGCTCACCAGAAGAACTTCAGGAGCGAGTGCAACTCATCCTAGAACTTAATAGACTTAGCGATAGAACACGACTAATTGAAGAGTTGCCACCACAGATTGTCCAGCTAGTATTTAAGTGTGATACGATATTTTGTCTGCGAGATAGAGCCGATACCATTGCCCGCCACTATTTTAAAACGATAGGTAAACATCCATTTTACATTTGGATCGCTGAGAAGAACGAGGTGAGGTCATTCTATGGAGAGTATTTTGATGGATCTGTTGAGAAGCTCTCATTTAACCCCGAGTCACATACATTCTGATTTATCTTTTATTTTTTTCTTATTTATTTACCAATTTATTCAATGTCCAGTTTACAAACATCATTACCGGCCACAACAGACAGACAAAAAGCAGGCATCATCGAGGTCAATGAGCAAAGTCCTCTTGAGCAGGCAAGACAAGAACGAGCCACCTCTCGTTTCAAAGTTCCTATTATGAAGCTGCGGAACCTTAAATCAGAGGTTGAGATCCCTGTAGGGGATTATTTTACTTTTGAAGAGGACGAGGATGGAGAGAGGATTCCTGTCTCTCTTGGCCCTAATCCCGCAGTAAAAATAATTGCTCATTACTACTGTTACTCAGAATATTCACCTTCCGAAAACAAAATAGTCCTTTGTACAAATGAACTGAAGAATTTCGACTCAGCTCAGCGCGTAATTCTGTATGAATATGGTGACAACCAAAACACAATTCTCTTTGAAGGAAACTATCCAGAGTTCAAGGGATTTAAGACAAGTGATAGGCAATATTCACAACTGAAGTTTAGACATGTAATGTACGTCTTGCACAATGACAAGGTTTATAAATTAATCGTCTCTAATGCCAGTTACGCAGGTGTTCCTGAAGGGGAAAAGTCTGGTGATTACAGAAAACCACAAGAAGGATCTTTCCTTCACTTTGAGAAGTGTCTTGTAGGTGATGCCGGAGAGCCACTAGCGCTTTTTGAGCACGACGTGGAGCTTGGTTCTCTTGAGCATCTTGATAACGAGACTCCAGATTATCTTTTAATGACTTTTAAGGATAAAGGACGAATTACACCTGAGGAAACAAAGCAATTAGAACAGGTCTGGCTTGAAGTAACTCGTGCACTGGCTCTAAAAGAGAGGTCTGATTTTGAAAGCGCATGTACACAGTCTGAGTAATGAAATCGATTGATCTCCAAAGACTTAAAGGTGTTCCAATTTTAACTGTAGCCCACTCACTAGGAATGGATCTCCAGAAATGTGGATCGGGAGTGTGGGCACTCAAGGACTCCAGTAATCCAAAAGAGCCTACCAGCCTTCGGATATTTGAGAAGACGAACACCTTCAAAAGATTTAGTGGTATCGAGTTTGGAGGCACTTCAAGCGGTTCCACTATTGATCTCGTTATGCACATTCTCGATTGCGACTTCAAAACCGCACTTCAATTCTTTTCTGAAAAAGCACCATGATATCACCCTCTGCAGCTGCCAGGCACCATCGAGCTCTTTCTATGCGTGGTCGTGAGTATTGGAACGAGCGCTACGTATCAAATGATTGGCTAGACTCTCTACAGATTGGAGAATGGAATTGGACCAATGGATTCTCGTGGTTCACTATTCCGATTCTTAATCATAACGGAGAAGCTCAGTTTCTGAAATTAAAGAAGACTCCATGGGGATCAGATAGCCAACCTCGTGCATTAACAAATCCAGACGGCTCTAGAATGGCATTATGGCCATTTCCATATTTAGAGAATCGAATACAACAAGAAGAAGAGACCATTTTTCTCTGTGAGGGCGAGGGGGACACACTAGCAGCGCTCTCACAGGGATTATTGGCAGTCTCTGCAACGCATGGTGCCGGTAACTGGTGTGATAAATTTAAGCTCTGCTTTAGACAAGATATAACTGTCGTTTGCGCATATGACATTGATGATGCTGGAGAAAAGGGCTACAGAAAGTTACAGGCGTGGTTTAAAGATCACATGCCCTCTGTTCGTTTTGTTCGCTTTCCTTTTCCAGATGAGTTTAACGGGAAGGATCTTACTGACTATTTTTTATGGATGACTACAAAGAGGTGAGCCCACCAAAGACGGGGCTATTTACTGAAAAATCAGAATCAGACTTAATGACAGACAGTCAAATACTCAATAATCCCAAAATACTTAAGGACACTATACTTCAGGAAGCGCTAAAAGAAGCAAAAATGCCACAGGACGATTCTGAGCCAATAGAAAACAAGAAGACAGACGTCATTCCTGTTTCTAGTAAGGATAAAGAGACTCCTCCAAAATCAGATCAAGACTCGAAGAAAAGATCCAAGAAGAAAGAGGCTGTGATTAAGCCCCTTAGTAGTTACGAGAGGAAAGAGGTAAGTTGGCTCTGGCCCAGTTACATTCCAAAAGGAAATCTTACAATTATTGAGGGGAACCCCGGACTTGGGAAGTCGATGATTACATGCAAGATTGCAGCATGTGAAAGCACTGGAGTGCCCTATCCACATTCTACGTTGACTGCTCGTGAACCTGCGAAAACACTCATGCTGCTTGCTGAAGACAGTATATATCACACAGTGCGTCCTCGCATTGAGGATAATGGAGGGGACCTAGACAACATAAATATATTTGAAGCAGTAAAAAATGCAGACGGGTCCCTTGATATTATTTCTCTCAGAAGAGATTTAGATCTTCTTAGAGAAGAACTAGGTAGAGGAAACTATACGAATCTTGTTATTGATCCCTTTACAGCTTTCTTGGGTGATATCGACAACTACAAAGAGACTGATTCTCGTCTTGTCCTTACTCCACTAAAAAGTATTGCTGAGGAGTTTGAAATATCAGTCATTGCAGTCAGACACTTACGGAAGTCATCGTCTGGAAAAGCAATACTCGATGGCGGAGGGTCTATTGCTTTCTCTGCAGCTGCCAGAGCTGTGTTCACTGTGATTGAAAACCCAGAAGTCGATGGAGAGTGCTTGTTCGTGTGCACCAAAGCCAGTCTTTCTGCTAAGCCCCCTGGTATCGCTTTTAAGATTGATGGGGGTAATAAAATTTCTTTTCTTCGTGAAGTAGAGCTCACTGCACAGCAAGCACTCGACAGCGAGCAAACTGCAGACAATACAAAGAGACCGGCGAGAGAAGATGCGAAGGCTTATCTTCTTTCGGCATTGTCAGAAGGTCCCCAACCATCAGAAGAGGTTCTCAAGTTTGCAGCTAAAGAAGGTCATGCGAGGTCAACAGTCCTTGCAGCCAAAAGAGAGCTCCCTATCAGTACAGACAGAGAAGGTTTCGGAGGAAAATGTGTGTGGGTGTTAGACGAAGAAAATACAACCAGTGAATCATGAGTTTTCCATTCTCTAGGTCTCTACCGTGCATACAGAACCAACACTATGGTATATCTGCTTATGAGTTGAGAATTTTATACTTATCGGCAAATTGCATACTGTTGGTACCGACAGTATGTAAAAGTGGCTTACAGAAGCTATTTATTTCATATTGTCGGTTCTTACAACATACCAGACAACAGTTTGAGCTGAGACGCTGTTGCAAAAAATCTCTTTAACAAACAGAACGATGACTGATTATATGACGAAAGAGTGGAGACCGCGTTTGCAGACCAATGAAGAAATTCGTGAGTATTGCCATATCATCCAGCAGCTTGTAGTTATAGGAGAGCATGTTCAAACTCTATCCGAAGAAGAGAAGGACAGGAACACATTAGGTTTTGAATGGAACGGTGAATTCTACTACTATTAGTTCACTCACACTCAACATGCCAACCACATTACGAAAACGTATCAGGCTCCAAGACATACTTCCACAGTTGAAATTGGCGTGTTATTTGCGCAAATCACTTAAGGAGGAGGATAGAGATCATGTCTCAGTGAAGCGACAGTGGCGACAGATTATTTGTGATATTTTCGAGGAATATTTCCCGAGCCTTGTGCCTGATGAAACTCCAAAATATGAGGAAGAGATCAGTGGCTCCTGGGATCGGCGACACAACAAAAAGAAGGAGCGCCCTGAATTTCAACGTCTGATAGCAGACATTCTACGCGGTATTGTGAACGCCATCGCCTGTTGGCGCATCAATCGCTTAGCAAGGAATGAAGTAGATGCAGCTAAGATTATGGAACTCTATCGCACCGGAAAATTGTTGGCGATCTTTACCGTACATGACGGTATTTTCTACAAGAAAACAGCAAAGGAGTTTGAGGAGTTGAATGAACTCTTTAAGAAGGCATGTCATTACTCCGATGATTTAATGGAAAATGTGAATGACGGAATGGAAGATGCCCTCCTAATGGGAAAATCGTCTGGTACCGTGAAACACGGCTATATTCGCACCGGTAACGGCAAATACATCCCCAGTGACCATAAGCCAAATGGAACGAAGACCAATTTTGAAATCATCAAGGAACTTCGCAGTTTAATGGCCACAGGCATAGGAGATGAGGACGGCTTTCAGTTCTTGCAAGATGAGGGATACCACTGGATCAAGAAGAAAGATGGCTCAAGGGTATATCCCAGGCAGGCATCAATCGTTGCAAATATTCGAAAGGATAAGATCGGCTATGGAATACTAGAGCAATCTCTCTATGGCGAAATTCACGAAATCAATTTGCTCGAACTCCCTGGGTACAACTTTAAAACTATGTGTACAGAGGAAGATTATGCTTTCATGAACAAGCCACTTGGACGACGTGGCATGAGTCTCACGCAGGAAGCAATATTCAATCCATATAAAGATTTAGTAAAATGCGAATGCGGAGCTCCAACATTCATAGATTATGGTAAGGGCAAGGGGGGGAAGAAATGGCTATATCTACGTTGCAACAAAAAGAAGAAGTGTCCCCTGTACATTGAAGCAGAGAAACGAAGAAAACAGGCCGGAGCCAAGCGCTTGGATATCAAAGTAAGAACCCGTCTGTCAGTTGTGAACACTGCTGTGTCTGCAGAGATAAAGCGTCGATGGGACGAAAGTGATATAGACAAGCAGGAGATGGTCAGAGCGTTTCAGGAACATGCTAAGCAGTACATTAACGACTCCTACAAGAACATGAAGGATGAGTTAAAACAGCTTAGAACCCGTAAGGCAGCTATAGAAGCTGCCCTCAAAGATCATCGTATCAAAGGAATTGAGACAGGCTTAAACAGAATGGATCCTGGTGAGCGTAATCTGTACGAAGAGATCAAGACACAAATGATTGTAGACCTCGATGAAGTTGATAATCAGATTACCCAACTAAGCAAAGATAACCCGCTCAAGACGTTTGAATATGAAAAAGTAGTCCAACCCCTCGAAAATGGCTTCTGTAACATAAATGAGATGAATGTGATGGATAAAAACCACTTCATGAAAATCATCTGGTCCAACCTCACCGTGTTCAACGATACGGTTGGAAATTTTGAGTGGAATCCAGTGATTGATAAGTTGTTTTATCCTCCAAACGTTGATGGTGGGCCGGGAGGGAGTCGAACCCCCGAAACCGTAAGGTGCCTGGTTTACAGCCAGGTGCGTTTGACCACTTCGCTACCGACCCATAATTGTACTTATAATAGAGGTATACGGGCGGAATTCAACTCCATAACTAAATCTGTATCTCTTTACAAATAATGTGATAGGATCATCACATGACCAAAGAATTAAACATTGCCTTTATTGACGGTCAAAATTTGCACTTTGGCACACAGGAAGATGACTGGAGCATAGATTTTAAGAAATTCAGAACTTATCTAAGAGATAAATATAATGCGACCGAAGCATACTATTTTCTTGGTTTCATATCCGAAGAACAACAAGAACTTTATAACAATCTTCAGAAAGCCGGTTTTATTGTTTCATTTAAAGAGCATAGTTCAAGTCTTGCAGGAAAAAAGAAGGGAAATGTTGATACTGACATAGTTTTCGAAATTATGAAGTCATTAATTGAAAGAAATGACTTTGATAAAATTCTCCTTGTATCAGGTGATGGCGATTACAAGAAGGTGGTGGATTACCTAATTAAACAAAAACGTTTTAAAAAGATTCTTTTTCCGAATATCAAATTTGCTTCCTCATTATTAAAACAACTCGGTTGGAAATACTACGACAACTTAGACAAGAAAAGCATGCAGAAAAAAATTGGTTACAACAAAAAAAAGAAAAGGTAACCTTAGGCACTAACACCGTTCGGGTCCCTTTTCGTCTTGATACATCAACATTATACATTTGTTTATATAAGAAAAGCAAGATAAAGGATGAGTGACTTCTGTAGCCAAATTCGCCACCCAAAGCCAGTTGCTGTACCATCAAACGCATGATTAGCCTCCTTCTCCTCGCTTACTACCTCCTAATCATCCTCGGCGGCTCGTTTGCATGTGCTAAGTTGTTTTATCTTGTATTTAGAAAATTTAATATCAGTTCCAATTATTCTCTCCCGATAGGAGTTTTATTATTGGCGGTGCTCAGTGCATATGCAGGATTCACCGGACTTGCACGCATCCCTTATTTTGCAGAAGTAGTTTGCGTAGTGTTTGCAATTTATGGAGCGCTTAGGGTTTATAAGTTTTTGCCTAAATTAAATCCAAAGCGACTTCCCAAGGGTTGGTACTTGTACTCGGTGCCTTTCATATTTATGGCGATCCTTGTGTATAACAAAAAGGCAATGCTTACAGGGGGCATTACGCACGGGGATGAAGGGAGGAGCCTGACTTTTACAAGTGTTATTGCAAATAATTATCTTAAGCCGGGCTTTTCCTTCGACCCAAGCTTCCCGCTTGCTTATCCATATTATCCATTCGAAATAGCGGGCTTGCTTTACCGCGGAGTGCAGGGGTTTATGTTTCCATCAATTGCGATACTTGCGGTAACTATTGTTCTTTTATCTCTGAGCTTTTATTTGCTATTTATCATTAGTAAAAAAATCAGTGCGGAACTAGGCGGTCGGATTTTCTTCTTCACTTCTCTGATTCTGATTTTCCCTGGAATTAGATATATCAGGGATAATCTTGATGAAGTGATTGGGCACAGAGTCGGTGCGGAAATACTTCCGATGTATCTTTACTTCCATTCTCATTATCACTTCTTGTTCGGAACGATTGCCGCTGCTTTGGGAATTTATCATCTCTGGAAGTTCATAAAAGAAAGGAAGTCGTGCGACTGGATTTTATTTATTGTTCTATTTGCAATAAGCGCGGGTTTTTCTGGCTTGCCGTTTGGATGGGCATTTTTGTCGGCCGTGTTGATTTTAATTTTATTCCTTATATCCGGGAAAATTAGAGCATTTAAATTATTACTAAAATCAACTCCAATCGCGCTTGCTTTGATAATTGTACTTCTCGCACCGCAATTCTTCAGCTTTATGCCTAGGATGACAGTCCTTGGTTTTTCTATGCCGCATTTCTGGTTCCCGTGGAGCTTAGAAAAACTTGGATGGGAGCAAGCAGGATTAATAGGGGATTTAAAATCCCTTTTCTTCCCGCTCGACATAGCGATTTCTGTTCTGGGGCCCATTATCGGAATTGGAGTTTTCCTGATTCCGATTGCCGGGATTATTAAGTTTATTAAAACCAGAGAATGGAATGAAACTCCTGTTCATTTTCTAACAATCTGTACGATTGCAGCAATTCTGATTCTAACGTTTACAGACAGCAGTTATGAATGGCATGCGCATGGCTTTTTGTTCATGACCGTTTGTGTCTCGATAATTGCAGGATGGTTTATAGCAAAACTTAGCTGTGGAAAATACAGGCATGTAGTGATTGGTATTTTTACTCTAATGCTGATTATCCAGGTTCCATACTTTGTGATTAATTATATTCAAAGACAATCTGACCCCGCGCCTCCGGATGCAATAGCAATGCAGGAAAATGTTCCTTTTGGAACTGTTGTTTATAAATACAGGGATCCCAGAGAAGTATATATGGAAGATAGTGAATTTTATAACAATTTAAGGAGAGGTATGGGATATGCGGGAAGATTAGTAATCTTCCCAACAATGGCGCATTTGCCCTACATGAATCATCCTAGGGTTCTAAACAAGCTTGCAGATCCAATTTTCTTTAGACCGTGTAACAAAACCAGGTATGGGATGAATATTCCGGATGGAAATTATCTGGAAATAATCGATGGCAAAATGGTGGAGAGGTCCTGCAGAGATCCAAAAGTAGCGAAAAGGACTTATATGAGGGTGGCGCCTCGCTGAATTGACAAATCACCATTTATTATGTACATTTCCGCAAGTTCCTTTCCGTGGACGATCACCGGTGCGTTGCCGGTGGCAACCGTCCACTTAACCGGTTTAGGCATAGGAGACTTTGCCATGAACAGAAGACTGGAGAGCCTGTCGTAGTGGGTCCGCCCCTACTGTTTTTAACCAGCACATGTAACCGGTTCATTTTCTTGGGCACGTAAGCCCAGAATAAGGTAGGCCAAGCCTGCTTACGTGCCTGGAAAGGACTGATACAGGAGGGTGTGTTGGCCGCACCCTCTATTTAAATGTGATAGTCTCAGGTCACAGGTCACAGGTCGCAAGCTTAGTCGCAAGTCGCAGGTCAAAAGTCTTTCGACATTGGACCTTAGACCCATCCTTCGACCTTAGACCTTTGACTAAATCCTTATCCTCCTCCCCTCATACCTCTTCAAAACTAGTCCTGACTGCTGCCCCAATATCTCTTTAGAAAGCGCATCATCATAATCCGAGTCATAAACTACTTTTGTAATCCCTGCGTTAATAATCATCTTGGTACAAATTACGCATGGGAAACAATTGCAATACAAAGTCGCTCCCTCGATATTAATTCCAAACTTAGCAGCCTGCGTAATCGCGTTTTGTTCCGCATGTGTTCCTCTGCAAATCTCATGCCGCTGACCGGAGGGAATATTCAGCTTTGCTCTTAAGCATCCTCCAAGTTGAGCACAATGGGGGACTCCCTTTGGAGCTCCGTTATATCCCGCAGTTAATTGTTGTTTGTCTTTTGCAATCACAGCGCCGACATTTCTCCTTAAACAAGTCGAACGTTTGCCCCAAATGTAAGCAATCTCCATAAAGATCTCGTCGAAAGTCGGGCGATCTTCACCGCTTAGAAGTTTCAAATAGTGATCAACTTTCCCTTCAAGTTCAAAAAGCGATCCTTCATTAATCAAAAAGTAATCACTCTCGTCAGTGCACTTCTGGACCTGCTGCCCTTCGGGAGGTTCGCCTTTACCTTTCTCGCGCTCAAGTTTTTCCAAGATTGCTTCGCGCCTAAGCACCTCACCTCCGCGTTGACGGTCCTGTATTCGCCTGATGATGATCTCATGATCGGCACCAATACCGATCATAGAAAAGTTTTTTAGTTTCTTAAGTTCACTGCTTTCTCCCGGGTTTCTGATTCCATCAATAACCCAATTAATCTCAGGATCTTTCTCGACTGCTTCACGAACTCTGATACCGAGCGCTCCTGCACCATAGTCAGATCTTAGAAGATTGCCCACGGTTTGTAAGTTCTCGCGGCTGTGCTCAAGCCCTCTCCTCGTCGCTTCATCACGGACTATGTCGGACAAAGAAATATATTTAAATCCCCGATTCATAAGAATCTTTGCAACCTCTCCCTTGCCGCTGCCCATTGTGCCGGTTAATCCGATATACGTAGGCATAGGGGAGGGAGTGTACATTAAATAGAGTTTGTTAACACCTTTGCCAATTGTCTGAACTTCCTCACCCCCCGGCCCCCTCTCCATAGGAGAGGGGGAGTCCAATATTAGACTCCCCTTCCTCCAAAGGAGGAAGGGGTTGGGGGATGGAGGAGGTTCAGACAACAGTGTGTTTACCACCATTCCCATTAAAGTGTCCCGGAACTTTCATCAATTCAAATATTTCCTTCATTCTTTGTCTATTTTCTTCTGAAAGCGGTTTACCTCGAGAATCCAGCGACTCTGTTGCAGCCAGAACAGTTTTTTCTATCTCCCAAATACCAGTTCTTTCCCCAGGAGTTAATTTCAATCGAAATGCGCCGTAGGCGCCGGATTGTAATCTTATAATAGTTGTGCGAGCTTCTCTTCCTTTTTCCGGCATAGATAGCTCCTCGCCACCATGTGGTGGTGCATCTTCCTCATCTGCTGTTCCACGATTTAAATTTTCTAGTGCTGCAATAACCATTGTTTAAAGGGTAATAACGAACTCTTTTTATTGCTTCCTCTCGGTTCAGTCAAAGCTAAATATTGTTTAATTAAATAACAGTTGATAAGCAAAACACCTTTAGAGTAAATAATTTAGAGCTTCAGGGTCCTAAAAAAGTTGTAAATAATTACAACGTGCGGAAATTTTACAAGTTGACGATTTAGGTTAATAGGTTATAGGGATTAGCTGCAGGGCTATAGCACGATGTTTCTTTATTAATTCACAAACTCAAAACTGCCCTGCAGCTATCACCTAGCCCCTAATCCCTAACCTATTAATCAACCAATTTCTTCGCTTTCCTATACATCTCATCAGCTAGTTCAGTCTCACCCAACTTATCGTAAGCGGCAGCCATTAGTTCATAAGTTTCAAAATGATTTGGCTCACGCTGGGTTGCTTCTTTAAGAACCATTAGAGCATTATCATAAATTTCTGATGCTATGAAGATTTGTGCAAGCAATAGATGAGAGGTTATGCCATCGGGATCACTTTCAATTTGCCTAAGAAGTTCATCAGTCAAGGCGCGTGCCTGGGATTGTTCTAAGTTTTCAAAGAGCGTTCTTTCACCGTATTCTTTTGTATTAATAATTTTGTATTCATGCTTTCTGATGGTTTCTGTATGCTCTGGGATTCTCTTATAAAAAACCGCGAAGCTGTGGTCAATAAATACCAAAGCCCAGTTTAGGTTTTCGTTTAAGTGTGAATACCTGAATCCGTACTTTTCATTTGGTGGTCTGTATTTGACTATTGCATAAGTTGGATTAAACATTTCTTCAATTTCTTCCCATGCATCTTTGTCTCTTCTGGCATCCATTGATCTTTTTATAAACTCGTAACCGTGGTCAACGTTTCTGCCATCAAGAAAAACTTTCCGGTCAGGATATCCTCTATACAGAAGATAACTGCCTTCTGAATATGAGTTGTACATGTTTCCGTGTGGTTCATTGTCTTCTATAAACTGATATAAGTTTTTTAGAGGCTCATTTACTCCAATTGAATCGAAATCATCTTTTGCAAACATGGATCTAACAGGTTCATTGACAATTAAGATTATGCTAAATGCGATTATGGAGATACCTATGATCAGTAACTTTTTGTTAAATAATTTGTCGAGTATTTTGTGCCAATCGGGATTATGTTTGAGCTGATAGAATGTAAGTCCGGTTGCGACAATTACAAAGAGGGGAACGTGGCGGCTTGCAAGGGCAGACATCAAACCAAATACGAGGAACATAAAGCCACACGCAAAGGATTTTCGTAGTACGAATGCGAAACTGACTGAGGCTGTTAACCAGAAGAATGCAGCTCTTTTTAAATAATTGGTCAATTCAGTTGCCTGCCATTCAGCAATCATCCTTGTAGATTTATCAGCTTGGAGTTTGAAGAAATATACAAAGTTTTTGTGTAAGTTTGGGGAGGCGAAAGAAGCCAGAAAGATTATGAAGATGCTTGCGATCAAGATTTGAATCTTTTTGTCGCGCAATATCGATTTTATATTCCTGGAATTCTTAGGTAACTCAACTAATTGTTGCAGTAATACTGAGGATAATAATACGGATGACAGAAATGCAGCTCCTCCGTGAAGGTTGAGCCAGGTTATGTGAGCAATAGTAAATAAAGCTAAATGTGTGAGTAAATTTTTAGTACGGAGTTTAGCGCTTGTATCAAACAAATCTAGGATTTTTAGAATCAAGAAAAGCTCTATTGATAAGAATAGAAATGTCCATATAAGCGGGCGGTCCAGTAGCCACCCACGCATAGAAATTGCTGCCAACATCACTAAAAACGCATTCGGCCAAATCCTTTTCTTATCTATCATCAGGAGGAAGACGAGTGTAAGTGCAAGGACAAAGATTCTAAGTGCAATTACTCCTTGGAAGCTCCAAGCGCCAAAAACAAGTGCAAGTATAATTTGTCCCAGCCATAATTGTGTTGCCATATAAGGAGCTCCTTCACGTGGATACGCGAAAGGATCTGTATGTATCCAGCCGCTCTCAAGCATTATCTGACCTGCTTTAACGTTCCACCAAAAGTCGACAGAGTTTACGTTGAAAAGCCCAACCCATGCGATGAAAAGGATTGATAGGGTGAAGATGAGGAGGGTTAGGAGTTGGCGGAAGGGGATGGTCATATTGGGAGTATATTATAGAGGGGTCGAAGGTCTAAAGTCGAAGGTTTGGTCTAAAGTCAAAGGTCAAAAGTTATTGGTTTGATACATAGCGCTTTTTGTATTTAGAAGAGTTTAAGTAATTCATTAATTTGGAAAGCTGCTTTGCAATTTTTTGTGCTCTGTTTTTCAAATCATTAAATTCTTCTTTTGTTATATAATTTCTATCATAAGCATAATAAATGTGCGATCTTACTTCGGCAGCAGATCTTTTTGCGTAGCCTAAAAACTTAACAAATTCCACATCAGATTGAGAATCATTACCTTCTGCAATATTAGACATTATCGAAAGCACAGCACGTGATATCTGGTCTATCCATTCAGTATCTTTTTCTATTACAGGGCGTTTAAATAAATCTTGTAACTCAATATTAAGCTCTCTCGCTTCTTGCCATGCCTTTATTTCTTCAAAAGATTTAAATGCCATAAGCTGGTCATAGTATCGAAATTAATCCTGTTTGACAATAAATTCACAAAAAACCTTCGACTTTTGACCTTTGACCAAACTTTAGACCTTCGACCTTCGACTAAATTTTCATTCTGCGACCTGCGACAAACACGTCTAGACTCTCCTAACCCTCCAAACCAATCCCCCGATGCTCATCAAAAACATTAGTGCAGTAACCCACATTCCCACCCCCGTATTTGGTTGCCTGAATGGTTTGTGCCCTGTAACAGCAGGAGGGGCTGTGTGAGTAGATGTAGTTGTTGTTTGTGCGGTGAACTGTTTGCCTGAGTTAGGATTGGTAGGAATTGCTGCATTTTGAGTAAGGGGTGGAGCTTTAGGAGGTGTTGCAACCGGAGGATTGTCTGAAGTAGTTGGATTTATAGTTCCCCAAGAAGACGGGAAGGCAGGCGGCTGAGGAGGATCTCTGGGAGCCGGATCAAACATTTTCGGCGAGTCATCTTTTGGCTCTGGAGGAGTGGGGGCAATTGCGACTTCGTCCACAACTGTGAACTCACCTTTTACATGACTTTCAATTGTACAATGATAACCGTATACACCTGGTATTAAATCCATTGGGATTACATACGATGCTTCTTCGCCTGGGAACAATGTTGATGTAGAAAGACAGTCAGTTCCTGCATTACAAAGCGTTACAGATTCCAATATATGCGGCATATCATCTTCATTTATCCAGCGAACTTCGTCACCTTTTGCTACAGTTAAATTCCTGGGCTCGATTCCTGTTTCTGTTATGTGAATGACAAAAGGATCGTTTGCCACTTGTCCTCTAAGTGAAGAAAATCCATGGAAGTAAGCAAGCCCCAGAGATGCAACTAACAAGATTCCCATAAGTGCTGCAGGTTTCCTGGAAATACTTGTAACTGATGGAAATTCAATGGCTGGATTACAATTGCTAGATTGAGTTTTAGCACTTCTTACAGGTACTTCCGCTTCTTCTGATTGCCAATTTGGATGCAAAGTGCTCATTAGTGCTTGGTTGTGATAATTTTAAGCTGTCTACGGCTTGCGAAAGCAGTTCCAATAATTGCAGAACTTAGTATCAAGAATACAAGAGGTGAGGGTATTCCTGTATTTCCCTGTACTGTTCCTGCATCTTGGGACAAGTTTGCAGCAACACCTTGATCCATCATTAGTGGAGCTGAAGAACTTGCAGGATTACCAATGGTTACATAGACCTCGTTACTAAATGCACTTTCCTCATTCTGCTCACTTACAGCACGTACGGCAAAGTAATAAGTTGTACCTGTTGGTAGGTTGTGTATGGTCAAACTGTTCATACTTTTTTCAACAGTTTTTCTTTGAATGTATTGTCCGGGAGTTGTTCCGTAATAAATGTTATATACCTTCAGCTGGGATGAATTAAGCGGATCCCATCCAAGGAAAGCCGATGTGTCCTTTGTTGTTACTCGCAAGTTTTGTACCTGCAAAAGTCCAAAAGCTGTTTGTGGTGCGGTTGGTTGCTGTTGCTGTGTTCCACCAACACAGAATCCACCCAGGCATTGCTGCGAAGCACATTCAGAGTCAGCAGTGCAGGCACTTCCTTCGGGAAGATTAGATTGGGGTTGAGATTTTTGTGTGCAAACACCGTTTTCACAGTTACCACTTTCGCAATCAGATGCGGCATTGCATGCACTACCGTCAGGTAGAGGTTGCTGTGCCGGATCGGAACATATGCCATTGTTACAGTAATTGCTTTGACACTGAGCATTTTCGGTACATTCACTTCCATTAGGTAATTTCCCGGAGTCCTCAGGTTCAGTACTGCAAACTCCGTTGACGCAGTTGCCACTTTCGCATTGGCTATCAATCTGACATGGTTCGCCGTCAGGCAAACCTGAGGAATCCACACATGTACCTGCTACACAGCTTCCGGTCTGACAGTCATCATCAGTCGTACATGCATCGCCTGTTCCAACAGAAAATATTACATGCAAAGATCCGGGATCTGAGCTCAAAGCAGACACACCATCAGCTCCACTTTCATTGGATTTTAGAACGTATGTATGTCCATCTGGTTGTACGTCATAGAAGCTAAGCATAGTTCCTGCATCAGGAGTCGCAATGACTTCAAACTGAACGTTAGCAATAAGTATTCGCTTATCATCTGGTTCAGATCCACTATTTGCAGTTGCATCAACCATTATATAACCTTGATCTTCATCAAAGTCATCTTCACCAGGTGTTACCTGAGGAAAATCATCCTTATTCACTTCCAGATCCTGATCACGCAAGACTGTAGGATCATAGGAAATCCATACTCGCGCACGCTTAATTTTTTCCTTATCAGGGTTCTTGATAGCAATGTCCAGATCTACAGTGTCTCCTAGACTGTAAACAGATGTTTTAAGGGTTTGAGGATCTTCGACTTCAAAATCGTAACACTTGCCCGGACCTAGATTTATAAGTGGATCAATATCTGGAATTTCACCAAACAACTCATCTTCATCGTCGTAATCTTCTTGTATGCAATGTGGTTGAATAACAACCATAAGTTCCTCCGTTTGTGCGTTTGCCGTGCTTATGAATATCAGTGAAAGTAATCCTGATAATGCGTATGCGCTTAACCTTTGATGGCTACATCGAGAAATCATGACGAAATATTATCGGTTAGGAAGCTCATTTAAGATGCGAATTGCATCGCTAACGGTAAATTGACCATCCTTATTAGGATCAGCCATAAGTTCCCGAGGAGACGCAGAAACGTAACCTTCGGATACTTCCAGGACGTAAATAGCGTCCTCGACCGTCAATCTCCCATCTCCGTTAACATCACCTGTCTGCTCGATGGAACCAGCTTCTATAAGGGTAACGGGTTGCACCTCGCCGACAGACTGGATGCCGATAGCGAATGAACTTGCGATACAGACAACGCCGAGTGCCAGTACTCGCCTGCTCCTTCGCGAGAAGAGATTTAAGAATTTTGTATACATTTCATAGTATTATAGCTTAATACCGCATTTTGCTCTATTGTGAGGGGTTGACGGAGATTTAAAATAGTATTTAAAAATAGACTATAATGTCTTTCCTATGTCCAATATCTTCCTCTTCTCAGGCTCAAACCATTTTGCTCTCAGACAGGAAAAAACACGTTGGATCAAAGAATTCACTCAAAAACATGGAGATGAGAACTTACTAAAATTGGATGCAAAGAATGTTTCGGTTAGAGATTTGCTCGATGAAATCTCGGTTGCACCATTTATATCAGAAAATCGCTTAGTTGTAGTCGAAGGCACCTGGAAGTGCAAAAAGGATGAGGCCAAAAGCATTGCAGATCAGATCCATCCTCAGGTGATCTTGTTGTTTGTAGTGCCTATTGATCCTTCGAAAAGAGGAAAGTTACCTGCTTCGATGAAGGAACTTGAAAAGATTGCTGAGTGCAAATTGTTCTCATTGCCAACAAAAGTAAAACTTACAACTTGGATTGATTCGACGTGTAAGTCCCTCGGCGCTTCGATTACAACGGAAGCCAGGGAGCTTCTTCTAGAAATTTCCGGTGATGATCAGGATATGCTTCTTCAGGAATTAAAAAAACTTTCACTTTTCGCAGGTGGTGAACCGATCTCAAATAAACATGTACTTGACCTTGCGGTGACTGCAGGCGAAAGAGAAGTCTGGCATCTTATGGACTTGCTTGGAGAGGGGAGAGTTGAAGAGGGGATTTTGTATGCAGAGTCATTAATAAAAAGAGGCGATGATCCATATGGACTTTGGTCCAGGCTTCTTTGGTCACTTTCACAACTCACTCTTATATGGACTGCGGTTCAGGAAGGTATAACTCATCCTGCTGCGATTTCGAAGGAAGCCGGTGTACCATTTCCAACAATCAGGGCGCTGCTTCCGAGCGCAAGGAAAATGGATCAGGAATCATTAACCAGAATAGTTGATCTAATTACTAAGATGGACATAGATGTAAAAACGGGAGCACTTAGAGCTACTGCGGATGATAGTGAGGAGCTTAAGGCTGTTATTGATAGATGTTTGATGGAGTTTTCAAACAGTTGAAAGTAGAGTGGTATTTACATACGGATAGAATATGGTTATATACGATTAAACCATTTGCGCAAAAGGTTGATTACTAATTCATTGGTGTCATATACTTAAATCATGGTTAACGTCCAAATACTGGCACGAAAAATGAAAGCACTCTCTTATTCAAAGCGATTGGAGATTGTCAGATTTTTGAAGAGAAACAGTACCGCTTCTGTGGAGGAAATATCTGATGCTATAAATTTGAAACCGCAATCAACTTCTAAACATTTAAGAATACTTGAAAGGGACCACATTATTGTTGGAAAAAGAAGAGGTATGTTTGTGATATATCGACTTTTATTACATCAACCAAAAGAGATTAAATCGGTTATAGATTTACTATAAAATTACCCCTCAATCTCCTTCAACAAATCCTCGGCAGCAGACTCATCCTCTTCTCTCGAAGTAGTCTCTTTCTTAACTCTCTTTTTCTTTTTCTTCCGCCTTTCTTCGGCGGTCTTCGCGATAACTTTTTCTTTGCCGATCTCATCTATCTCTTTAGCATATTTTTTATCAATAGCTGCGAGCTGTTTTTTCTCGGTTGTTAGAATTTTATCTAAAGACTTAAGTTGATCTGGAGTCATTGCAGGCAGGATATTTATCCAGTACTGCCTCTCTTCGTCGTTCATGCTTTCCGAGCCAAGTATAAGTTCAACAAGTTCTGGGAACTTTTGCTTTGTTTCATCAGGAATCACTAATTGTGCTATTGAAGACTGTAACATGGCTATAGGTTAGTAGGTTACAGGTTATGAGGTCAATAGGTTAGAAGAATAAGAAAGTACATATAGGTTGGGACTTAAGATAAAGCTTCCACGAGATTTGTGGATGCAACAGCAGGTTTCCCTCTCCCATAGGGAGAGGGTTAGGGTGAGGGGGTATTTGACCCCCTCCCCTTTGTCCCCTCCCTACGGGAGGGGAAACTTCGCTATGCGAATTATCCAACGTTTTTGTATATTGTTAAAAATATCCACACATTTTTACTTTGATCCACTTTAAACAACAAAAATAAACTCCCAATCTCCAAACTTCTGAACCTCTCAACCTATTTAAGCCACCTTCAAAACCTCATACCTAATAATCCCCGAAGGTGTCCGAACCTCTATACTATCGCCTTTCTTTGTATTTAAAAGAGACTTGCCGATAGGGGATTCGTTTGAAATCTTATGATCAACGGGATCTGCTTCGGTTGAACCTACGATTGTGAATTGCACGGGATCGTCACGATCAGTCTTGTTCCTCACAGTAACAGTAGATCCAATCATCACAGCTTTGCCGCGCCCAAGGTCCACCTTCTTTTCCGAGATAATTTTTGCATTCTTGATTTTTGTCTCCAGCTCCAGGATTCTGCCTTCTACGAATGCCTGCTCATTTTTTGCTTCCTCATACTCAGCATTTTCAGATAGGTCACCATAGGAAATAGCTTCTTTTAGCCTTTGGGCTACCTCTTGGCGTCTGGTTTTCTTTAGATAATCCAGCTCTTCTTTGAGTTTTCTAAGACCTTCTTTTGTGACCAAAGTAGCTTCTCCAGAAGCTGCATCATCGTCCTTTTTTGCTGAGGTTGGCATATATGATAGGGGAGTAACGGGGGGATTCTAGGAGTATAACAAATAACATGCAATCAATTAGGTTGAAAAATTTGGTGTAATAAACCAAAAACTAACAACTAAAAACCAGCAAACTAATAGTTTTTGGTTTCTGGTTTTTGGTTATCTCGGGCTATTTTTCCGCCAATAGCTCAGGCCACTTCATAAGCGGCAACTTATCAACATTTTCAATCTGCCCCAAAGCTTCACTCACACGTTTTGCCAATTGAACATTAGTAATCAGAGGAATTCCCTGATCAGTTGCGATTCTTCTTATGTAGTATCCGTCAGTCTGCTCATCGCCGCTGAGTGGGGTTGGAATGTTTATGACCAGATCAATACGTTTCTTTTCTAAGTATTCTCTTATGTTAGGACTACGCGGTTCAGAAACTTTATGAAGTAATGCCGAAGGTAGTCCTCGTGATTCTAAAAATGCATGAGTATTCTTAGTTGCGTAAAGTGAGTAGCCTTTTTTATATAATTGCTTGATAGCCGGGTAGATATCGACCTTGTCTTCAACGTGTCCGACAGTTACTAGAATATTTTTCTTTGGGATTTTAAATCCAACTGCGATCAAAGCAGAAAGCAAAGCTTCCTCCGCATCGTTCCCGAAGCATGCAACTTCACCTGTGCTTGCCATCTCAACCCCGAGTATTGGGTCAGCTCCCTTAAGCCTTGCGAAACTAAATTGTGCAGCTTTAACTCCGACGTGATCAAGGTCAACAGTCTGGTATCTTTTATCTAATGGTGCGTTACCGAGAAGTGCCTTGGTCGCTAGAGTAATAAAATTCTCTCCTGTAACTTTACTTGCAAACGGAAAGCTTCGGCTTGCTCTCAAATTACATTCAATAACTTTTAAGCGATTGCTTTTCGCAAGGAATTGAATATTAAATGGTCCTGAGATCTTAAGGCCCCTTGCGATCTTCTTCGCGATCCTCTTAAGTCTCCTAAGAGTTTCTAAGTTAACACGCTGGGGAGGAAGTACAATTGTTGCGTCGCCGGAGTGAACTCCCGCATTCTCCACATGCTCGGAAATTGCATACAACAGAACTTTGCCATCCTGTGCGACACCGTCGAACTCGATTTCTTTTGCTCCAACTTCAAATTTGGAAACTACAATCGGAGCTTCTTTATTAATAAATGCGGATTGAGAAACATATGCTTCCAGATCTTCGTCCGAGTGAACCACTGCCATTGAAGCTCCGGAAAGAACGTAACTTGGTCTTACAATTACAGGGTATCCTACTTTCTTGGCAAAATTTCTTGCTGACGCAACATCAGAAAACTCTTTCCACTCCGGTTGATCAACTTCCAATTCATCAAGGAGAGAGCTGAACTTATGTCTATCCTCTGCACGATCAATATCTTCAGGTTTAGTTCCCATAATGGGAAGGTTAGCTTCAGCCAGTTTGGGAGCTAATGAATTTGGAATCTGTCCCCCCATAGAAACGACGATTCCCTTAGGTTGGAACAGTTCAGCAATATCACGAACACGTTCGTCACTTAATTCCTCAAAGAACAACTGATCACATTCGTCGTAGTCTGTACTTACGGTTTC
The DNA here is from genome assembly GCA_964645805.1 of uncultured Candidatus Peribacteria bacterium. Lineage (GTDB taxonomy): Bacteria > Patescibacteriota > Gracilibacteria > Peribacterales > Peribacteraceae > UBA2144. Next base: position 21,137 of record CAZYBL010000005.1, read on the forward strand.
TGGATTTGAATTGATCATCGCCACTTCGTACCCTTGCCTCTGAAGTTCATGTGCTGCCTGAACACAGCACCAGTCGAATTCGACTGATGAGCCGATTGAGTAGGGACCTCCGCCTATTACTATCGCTCGCTCAGATAAGTTTTTGGTTATTAGTTTTTGGTTATTAGTTTCTTTTTTATTCGTGTTTTTAAAATCAACATCATGTTCAATTCCATGATAAGTCATATAGAGATAATTCGTTTGCGCAGGGAACTCACCTGCAAGAGTATCGACTTGCTTAACAACCGGAGTTAGCCCTTCAGAAATCCTTTGTTTTCTAATTTTCTCCGGGTCGGATTTATTCATAATTGCGATTGCTTTATCCGAGAAACCATTCTTCTTAGCTTCTCTAAGAGTTTCTAAGTTGATTGACCTCTTTTTATCCAAAGCCTCGGCGATCATTGCACATTTTTTAATTCTCTCCAAAAACCACATATCCATTCCGGTACGCTTATGAATATCTTTAGCTTCCATTCTTCCTCTAAGAGCTTCGGCTACCGCGAATATTCTCCTCGGAGTTGGTCTAGTTGCCTCTTCTTCGATGTTCTTAAATTCAAATGGAACAGGAAACAGACCCTCGGCTCCAATGTTGAGCATTCGAATTGCCTTTTGCAAAGCTTCCTCAAAAGTTCTACCCAAAGCCATCACTTCACCGACTGATTTCATTTCGCTTGTTACCTGATCGGAGACCAGCCTGAATTTTTGCAAATCCCAACGTGGGATCTTTAGAGCTACATAGTCAAGCGAAGGTTCGAAGTCAGCACACGTTACTTTTGTAATTGCATTAGTCAGCTCAGGAAGTGTATAACCCAGAGCTAATTTTGCAGCGATGAATGCGAGTGGATAGCCAGTTGCTTTGGATGCGAGCGCGGAGCTTCGACTTAAACGAGCATTAACTTCAATTACCCTGTACTCACGCGACTCAGTATCATACGCAAATTGAATATTGCACTCGCCAATGATTCCCAAATGTCTGATTACTTTAAGCGAGATTGATCTGAGTTTTTGGTAGTCTGTGTTGTCCAGAGTCTGGCTTGGTGCAATAACAATCGATTCACCAGTGTGTATGCCAAGTGGATCCACGTTCTCCATGTTACAAACAGTGATGCAGTTATCAGCCTTATCTCGAACGACTTCATACTCAATTTCTTTCCACCCTGTCAGATCTTCTTCAACC
>CAZYBL010000006.1:0-8750 GCA_964645805.1 uncultured Candidatus Peribacteria bacterium
ACATCCGTCTTAAGGAGCTTTCCGAGTTCGAAATTGCTCGCTACAGCTCCACCAAAGGTTTTAACCAGATTTAGAAGAAACTTCATCAGCTATTCTCTTTATTTGGCAAACACAATCATTGATTAAAGGAATCGTTTTTTCAACGTCACTTCTATCGTTAAGAACAAAATCTTGTTTTTTGCGTATAAATACCTTACGGGGTTCGTTTGTATATCCGATGCTAAAACCAGATGCATTTTCAGCTTTAATAGGATTTTCAATGGGGGCATCAGGTGGGAGCGTAATTCCTACTCCTATCGATAAAAACGCATACGTTCTTATTACGATTTCTACTCCATTCCTTTTGAGTGTTTCAAAACCAAACTCACGGAATACTATGGGTTTAGGTTCCACAACAAACTGATGCTCTTCTATGAGTTTGCTTTTTAGCAAAGCAGCAGTTTTGGAAGTTTCTTCTGTAATAGCCTGATGCAGCTTTATTTGCCATTCATTAAGTATGCGTGAAATTGATATAGCTAAAGGCATATCTAATCCTACTTCATTTGAAGCGGAATTTACTATGTCTAAATCTTTGTCTGCAGTATTACGTATTGCGACCAAAGCGTCAGTCCTTCTATCTTTATCGCCTTCTGGTGTGTCTTCCGAAACCATGAGGCGGTACAATATGACGAAACAGCAATGGTGTCAAATATTCACAAAAGAATATCTTTATCTTAAGTTCAGAAAAAAGTGTTACCCCCCAAACATCTTGAAAGGTGACAGAAACATACCGATGAAAAAGTCTGTCATATTAAACATCATCAAAAATCCCCAAAGGCACAAGGCCACTCCAACAAGTGCTACAAAATTCTGTCCACCACCGACTTTCATCATCCAACTGTGATCACCGATTATATCGGTTACCTGTTTACGGTACTTAAGCATCAGAATAGATCCAATTACGATGAGGAGTCCCAAAAAAAATCTACCCATGGCTATAGTTTAGTCTGATTTTAGTCGAAAGTCCAAAGTCAAAAGTTTGGTCAAAAGTCGAATGTCAAAGGACTTTAGACTTTTGACCTTCGACCAGGCTTTTGACCTTCGACCTTTGACATCTTTTATATCACCGAATCTAACTCCTGCTTTATATCCTCCTTCGACTTAGCTCCAACAAAAGTAGCTACTGCTTCTCCGTCTTTAAAGATTATGAAAGTAGGTATACTCATTACAGAGAACTTACCTGGTGTTTCTGCGTTTTCATCAACATTGATTTTAACAACTTTTACTTTGCCCTCATATTCAGTTGCAATCTCATCAATAATTGGAAGCATGGATTTGCACGGGCCGCACCAAGGTGCCCAGAAGTCGACTAACACTGGAACATCGGACTTAAGAACCTCCGCTTCGAAGTCTGCATCTGTGATTTCAGCCATAGGATTCTAGGAATAAAATACAACGATGTTAGTATCTCTCTTTTTGTAGGGTCGGACAAGTTTTTGGTTGTTAGTTTTTAGTTTTTGGTTATATAGATCACGGTTTGTCCAATTCCATGGGAAACTAAAAACCAAAAACCATAAACCAAAAACCTTCTCAGGCATCTCCGTCTGACAAAATACTCTTTGTTATCTCCTTCCCCACCTCCACCCCCGGCTGTCCATAAGGATCAATCCTATAAAGTTTTCCAAGAAGCACAACTTCGGTCATTAGTAAGAAGAAAAGTTCACCAAGGAATCTTTCATGTAAAGAGGGGAGAGTAATAGTCACGTTAGGTCTATTTGCACGAGCGAGAGCGGTGCTTGTTCCGCTGTGGCAGGCATCCAAAAGGTCTCCGATCTCTTTACCTTCTAGATGTGTAAATTCTTCTTCCAGATCTTCCGGAAGTTTTATGCTTTTCTTCTTATCTTCCTTAATAAACAAATGCCAACTCTTGCGAGGTCCTTCCATCCACTGCTGAAGAAGTGAGTGTTGGTCCTGTGTTCCTATTGCGGCTACGGGAATTGGGTTTTGAGTTTCTGTCTTACCCAGACTTTCCGAAATAAGTTGCTGGTTCCACCTTCCGATTGATTCCAATCTTTGCGAATAAGGCATTATTACTCTAATCGGATACCCCTTCTTTGTATCTAGTAGGAATTGAACAGCAGCAAGAAGGGATGCAGGGTTATCATCAATCGAAGTTTGCTGGCATACTGTGTCCATTTCCTTGGCGCCCCGTATAAACTCATCAATATCAGCGTTGAGCAGTGCCAGTGGCAATAATCCTATTGGTGTAAATACCGAATATCGTCCCCCAACATCAGTTGAAATAGGAAGCATTGGTATGCCATGCTCCAGGCAGAAGCTTCTTAGATGACCTGATTTGGGATCTGTAATCCCTACAACTCGCTCGGGGGCTTTTTCTTTCATTGCATTCTTTAATTTTTCCCAGCACAGGAAGAATAAACTCATTGTCTCCAGTGTTCCGCCGGACTTACTTGCAATTACCACTAAAGTTTTTTTCCAGTCCACTAAATTAAGAGTCATATCAACCATTGCCGGATCCAAAGTGTCTAGAACATGAAACTCTACTGTATTTGGGCTCTCAAAAACGTCACGAATTACCTTTGGGGCAAGTCCTGACCCCCCAATTCCAATCCAAACTACGCTTCTTATACGCTCAGCTTTAATCCTGGATGCAAGATCCTTGGTAAGTTCGATAGTTTCTTTATTATAAGGATCCATAGACCAGGCATGTTCGCCCTTTTCTCTCTCACTCAAGAAATTTTCCGTATAGCGTTTCATTGTAGTTCGCAGAGCGTCAAGTTCCTGATCCGGGATTCCGAAGGATGGGGTTATTGTTTTGCCGAGAGCGTTGGTGATGTCGAGAGTGAGCATGGGTTCTAAATTATAACAGATACAGGGGGTCACTGGTCACTAGTCGCTTGTCGCTAGTCAACTAGTGTTATTGCTTGTGAGACCAGTGACCAGTGACGAGGGACCAGTGACCTATTGAGTCTAATTATTAAATTACAAAGATCTAAGTGCAGCGGCCACGCGTTCTTCCGAAGATTTACATTCCTCTGGCGTGTCTTTAAGAGCTTTAAGAGCTATTGCAGCCGAATATCCAAGTGAAGTAAGTGCATCCATTGCATCTTGATCATATTGAGCGCTATCTGCGACTTCAGACTTCTCTTTTGCAAAAATTTCAGGTTGTTTTTCTGTAAGAGACTTGAGGTCAACCAGTAATTTTTCAGCAGTTTTCTTCCCGATACCTTTAATGGAACTAAGTAACTTCATATCTTGTTTTTCAATTGCAATCAAAAGCATGTGGCGCGGCACTGAGCAAATCTCAAGTGCAGTTTTAGGTCCAATGCCGGGGAGAGCAATTGCTTCTTCGAATAAAAGTTTACTTGCACGGTCAGAAAATCCGAATAAGTCGAACCTGTCTTCCCTTATATAAGATGAGATCAGCAACTCCTGCTTGGAACCTTCCTCAACTCTTTCCCATACATCCAACGGAACTTCAACTCTATAACCCACACCACCCGTATCCACGATGAGCTCATTTGATGGGCCTTTGGAAACTGTTCCTCGTAAGAGTGAAATCATGGATTAACAGCATAGCAGAAACTAACCTTCAATAAATACCTGATTTGAGCTATAATGTTCAGGAACATGAAAAAGCCCAAAAAACGAAATCTATTTGGAACAGTTGTGGTAGCTATAGCTATACTTGTGGCTATTTATAACATTGGTTCTGACATAGGAATTCTGGCATTTATTAACTAAAGAGAGGATAAAATGTAGCTCTATTTGTATTGACCGACCAATGGTTTTGGGAGGAGAATCCCTATCCGTTCGTTCGCATCAAAAAGGCATCAACCTAGAGGAGGGTTTGCCATGACGTCTTTAGCAATTGCTTTTGGTCTTTCTGGTGTAGGAGCAGTTGCTCTGGCACTTATGATTGTCAGCAAGATTTGGCTCCTGCGCATCTTTGCATTCTTGGGTGCAGTGGCTAGCGGATTTGTTGTGTATCTTTGCCTAAACGAGTGTGCATTTCCGCTCGGCTGTGCCTGTGTAACTGTACCTGTCGGCGCTGTTGTCGGCATGATGCTTTGGGAAGGATTTAGGAACGAAACTTTCGTATTGAAACAATGACTGGGGAGGAGGTGACAGATGGAACACAAGTATGAAATCGTTCTGACATGTATGGCCATGTGCATTGCAGCTGGGGCTTTCGTAGGTATTGGGCTTTCCTATCTGATTAACCTCAGGAAGCTCCGTGGCATCGTTGGAATTGTGGTCGGCGCATTAGTTTTCATCGGACTCTTGCGTTGGTCCAATGTGGACGGGTCGATTCTGACCACATCGTTTCTTGCGGGAATGATGGCTATTGCCGTCGTTATCGCGCTGATGTCGGGCAGAAAAGATCAGGAAGAGGTCGAGAAGTGAACGAACCGGATCAGGCGAGTATCTCCGCAAGGGGATGCTCGCCGATTTTAGACCACTGATTACACTGATTTACGCGGATTACGCGGATATGTTGAGTGATAACTTGCGAAACCAATAACTAAAAACTAAAAACCAAAAACCAAACGTGCAAACAACCGATTCAAGTCTTATTATACTAATGATTATGTTTTTCTCCCCCCGCCCATCAGTCAAACAACTCGCACTCGCTCAAATGTTAGCCGCAGTGATCTTGGCGAACATGACTCCGGTGTTTTCTAAAGTTTTGTATGCTCGAGGTTGGACTCCATTGGGGCTCTACTTCATGACTTTAGTAATAATGAGCATCATCCTGATGGCGCATGAGATTATGGCGATTGAAAGGGGAGCAAGGTGGGGTATGACGAGGAAAGATATAGTTGGAACGTTACTTTCAACTCTTACTGGAGGAGTAGGAAGCCCGATTTTGTTCTTCACAGGACTGCAATTTATCTCTGCATCGGAAACGATCCTGTTCACAAGCTTACTTCCATTCTGGATTGTGCTTTTTGGAGTGATTTTCTTCCGAGAGAAGTTCACAGCTCAAATGGGAATGGGAAGCATCCTCCTTATTAGTGCAATCCTGATCTTAATTTGGCCGGATGTTCGATCACTCGAGTTTAATCCTGGAATACCGTTCCTACTTTGTTCACCGATCTTGTCTGCTCTTACAACTGTAATACATAAAAAGTACATAAAGCACCGTCACTTAGACTCGATAATTATGACAAGGACGGTTTTAAGTATGTTAATAATTGGAATTTGGATTCATCTATTTGATTTTGAAAGCCTGGAGATGCTTAAAGCTCCACAAAACATTTGGTTACTTTTGATTGTGCCGGTATTCGGATTCATATTCCCATTTTTCCTATACTTCCGCTCACTTAAACACACAAAGGTTACCGAAGCTGGAATTGTAGCAGCCGCCGGAAGAACTTTTGCAGTCATTGCAGCCAGTACCTTACTCGGCGAAGATCTGACTCCATTGCATATGCTATCAATCACTTGTGTAGTGTTCGGAGTCCTATTCATTAATGTTCCACTGACTAAGTGGAAGATAGTGCCTTCGAGGCTTATGGAGGTCGGTCCTTTGCGTAAATAATTGAGCATTGACAATAAAAAAAACAAGTGTAAAATGTCCCAGACGTTTGTTTGTCGATCTTTCTTTCGTGTAACCAAAAAGGAGTGGAACGGATGCAAGACTACACGGGAATAATTGTTTTGATCAGCTCGGTTCAGGGGATTTGGTGGTGTGCCTTGTACATTTACGGCACAACCAGACTTCTAAACCTTGATGGCATTGAGGGCACCGGGTGCGTGAGCTTTATATTCATCGCACTCGACATTATTTTCTTAGCCCAGGCTGCAACCGAAATGAATCTGATGATGGTAGCAATTCTGATCCTTCCATGCGTGGTCACGTTCTTGGCGACGTTGATCATTAGTCGGATCAGATGCCGCCGTGGAAGTCAGACAAGTTGAAATTGGCAGGCAAAACGGGGGGTGCTCACATCAGAGCGCCCCCACAACCACAACAAATTCACCTTTTTTAGTTATAATTTTTGCTGCGTCTACAAGTTCAGAAGAAGCGATCTCGATAACTTCCTCATGAATTTTTGTAAGCTCTCTAGCAATTACAATTTTGCGGTCAGGTTGATCGGTAAGCGCGTCACTTAATTCATTTAATGACTTTTCTATCCTGTGAACCGACTCGTAAAACACGACGGTTTTCTGATCTTCAGCAATCCCTTGAAAAAACTTCTTCCGTCCTTTCTTTAAAGGAGGGAAGCCAAGGTATGTAAATCGATTTGCAGGGAGTCCACTTGTGCTAAGTGCTGCTAGGAATGCGGAAGGGCCGGGGATAACTTCGATCGGAATCTTCCACTCGCGTGCTTGCGAGATCAGTTTAAATCCGGGATCAGAGATCCCAGGAGTTCCTGCATCGCAAACTACTGCCATGTGCTCGCCTTTTTTAAGGCGCTTTAGAATCACTTCTATTTTCTTGTCGCTTGTATAACTATGCATCGAGATTAGTTCTTTTTTGGGGATTTTAAGTTGAGTAATTAGGTTTCCGGTAACTCTGGTGTCTTCGCAAATCACAGCATCGACTTTAGTTAGGGTTGCAATGGCCCTGAGAGTGATGTCGGTTAGGTTGCCGATAGGAGTTGAAACAATTGAAAGCATATGTATAAATTTGGGTGAGCCGATAACAGCGTACCCTCTCCCGTAGGGAGAGGGACAGGGAGAGGGGTCAGAAAATATGTTGTTATACCCCTCTCCTAGACCCTCCCCCTTTGTGGGAGGGCGTATGCTCCGAACTATTATAATGTTATAGGCGAGTCTGATCTTCATCCACCAAATTAATATATTGTTCTATTTGAGATAATACATATCCAGTAGATTCAGCTGCTAGTTTGTTGCTAAAGCGAATTACCTTAAACTCCTTTTCGCGTAGATATCGCTCTCTTTTTCTATCATGTTGTTTCATTTTTTCATATTGATGTGAAACACCATCAATTTCAATTATCAATTTCTTCTCAATGCATAGAAAATCAACAATATATGGTCCCAAGGGAGCTTGTCTGCGAAATTTAAGTCCATGAAATCTTTTTGCTCTTAGCTTTCTCCACAGAGCTTTTTCACCGGGTGTTTGCCTTCTTCTGAGCGATTTAGCCTGACCAATTGTCTTTTTGGTAGTTTGAATCGTTGCATATAACATGGCTGTCCACTGTACTCTTTTTTACCCCTCTCCCAAACCCTTTCCCTATGGGAGAGGGTTATGCTACAGATCTCGTTAAAGTTGTTGTTAGCTATAGTATTTATCTTAATATCCCTTCCAAAAAAATTATTTTCCGCTAAACTTTTCTAGACACATGCCAAGAGGTAAAAAGAAGCCACCGGCGGATTCTGATGAGCCCGAAAAAGAGGAAGCATCCTCCTCCGCCGAGGCTTCGGAGGACAAGGAAGAATCAGAGGATTCTGGTATTACGGGGCCTTTACATGGTAAAGAGACTTTGGCTGACATCGGGAAAATCGAGCCTCGTCCAATAGTTTCCGAGATGGAGGAAAGCTATTTGGACTATGCAATGAGTGTGATAGTAGCTCGAGCTCTGCCCGATGCCCGTGACGGACTTAAGCCAGTTCAAAGAAGAATCCTGGTTACTCTCGGGGACTTAGGACTCAGGCCAGGCGGGCGCTATAGAAAATGTGCAAAGATTTGTGGTGACGTCAGCGGTAACTATCATCCACATGGTGAGGCTATTGTGTATCCAACTCTTGCCAGGCTTGCTCAAGAGTTCTCTCTCAGACATCCACTTGTAATTGGGCAAGGCAACTTTGGATCAATCGATGGAGATGCTCCTGCTGCAATGCGTTACACAGAGGCAAAGATGTCCAAGTTAACTGAAGAAATGCTTAGGGACCTGGACAAAGATACAGTTGATTATGTTCCAAACTACGATAATACACGTAATGAACCTTCAGTTTTGCCTGCCAAAGTTCCAAATCTTCTTGTAAACGGATCAGTTGGAATAGCAGTTGGAATGGCGACCAATATTCCTCCTCACAACTTAGGTGAAGTAATAGATGCAACAGTTCATTTAATTGATAATCCGAATGCAACAGTCGAAAATCTTCTTGAATTTATTCAAGGGCCAGATTTTCCAACAAAAGGAATCGTGTATAACAAAGCTCAGCTCGAGCAAGCCTATCTAACTGGTCGTGGATCAGTTGTTATCAGAGGAAAGGCTGAGATTGAAGAAATCAAAAATAATCGTTATCAGATTCACATTTCGGAACTTCCGTATCAGGTGAATAAATCAGCAATGATTGAGAAGATGGCGAAACTGCATCAAGATAAAATTGTTCAGGGTATCTCTGATATTCGCGATGAGTCTGATCGTAATGGAATCAGGATCATCATTGACCTTAAAAAAGAGTCATATCCGCAGAAAATTTTAAATCAACTCTTTAAGCACACCGAACTTCAATCAAGTTTTGGTTACAACATGATTGCATTGGCGGATGGTATTCAACCTAGATTACTCAATCTTCAGGAACTACTTCAAATATTCGTCGATCATCGTCGTGAAGTTACAAAAAGAAGGATTACTTATGAAAGAGATCGTGCAAAAGATAGAGCTCATATTTTAGAAGGACTCTGCATTGCGCTAGATAACATTGACGCGGTGGTCCAGACGATTAAGAAGAGTGAGACCAAAGAAATCGCGAAGGAAAAACTGATGAAGAAGTTCAAATTAACGGAAATTCAGGCTGATGCAATACTTCAAATGCGTTTGCAGACTTTG
>CAZYBL010000006.1:8760-22135 GCA_964645805.1 uncultured Candidatus Peribacteria bacterium
AAGAAAGTTGAGGATGAACTTGCCGAAAAGAAGAAATTTATTGCCGAATGTGAAGCACTTCTTAAGAGTCAGGCAAAAATGGACGGCGTTATCAAGAATGAGCTTAAGGAACTCAAGGAAAAATATGAGGATGGACGTCGAACGACAATTGTAAAACATGCAGTTGGAGAGTTTAGCGCGAAAGATACCATCCCGAATGCTCCGATGATTGTGTCTCTGACCAGGTCAGGTTACGTAAAGCGCCTAAGTCCACAGCAATTTAAAGCTCAAGCGCGCGGAGGCAAGGGAGTTAAGGGTATGGAGATTAAAGAAGAGGACGAGACTATGACAGTTCTTCATGTAATGAACCATGATGATCTTTTGTTCTTCACAAATATTGGTCGCGTATTCAAATTACCCGCGTATGAACTTCCTCAAGGATCACGAATTGCTAAGGGTCAGGCAATAGTGAATCTCTTACAGTTACAACCGGAGGAAAAAGTTAGTGCAATACTCAAAGCGGATCTTGAAGGTATGAATCATTTGTTTATGGCTACCAAGAATGGAACTGTTAAGCGCACGCAGCTTAGTGAATTTGAAAACATCCGCCGCTCAGGACTGATCGCACAGAAAATGCCAAAGGGAGATGAGATGTGTTGGGTTTTGGCGACCTCGGGCAAGAACGAAATCATTCTCCTCTCAAAGAAAGGCAAGGCAATCAGGTTCAAAGAAGAAGATGTTCGGGCGATGGGACGTGCGGCTGCAGGAGTTAGGGGCATCAAATTAGGTGCGGGAGATCAGGTTGTAGAGGCTGCGGCTGTATATGATCCAAATAAGAGTCGACTTTTGGTTGTTATGGAGAACGGGCTTGGAAAAATGACACCAGTTTCCGAGTACAGGTTCCAGGGAAGGGGAGGGTCAGGGGTAAAAGCAGCACAGCTCACTGCAAAAACAGGTGACATCGTCGGCGGATGTGTACTTCAGCAGGGCGATGAAGGAGATTTGATATGTTTAAGTAAGCAGGGGCAGGCAATCAGAATGAAACTCAGCGACATTCCACAGCGCGGACGTGCAACTCAGGGGGTAATCGTCATGCGGTTAAAAGCACGTGATAAAGTTTCGACAATGAGTGTTGTGATGGATGATAAAGATGAAGCGGAAGCAGTAATTCAGGCAGCGGAAGAGCAGAGGGAAACAGAAGTTGAGAAGATTAAAAAAGAGGAGAGGAGAGTTAAAAGAGCGGCCAAGGTTGTGGCCGCAGTCGGTGCGCCAGTCGGCGCAACGGTTGCACCAAAATCCGGTGCAACCGTAGAGACGTCCCGCAGGGACGTCTCAACAAAAAAACCAAAACACTACGTGTCCGTAGGACCAAAAGTTAAACCCAAGAAAGTTCCAAAGACAAAACCAAAGCCGAAGGTTAAACCTAAGGTGAAGAAGCAGAGGAGTCAGAAGAATCAGAAGAAGCAGAGAAAAATTGTAAAGAAAGCAAAGCCCAAGAAAAAACCAGCCAAGAAGTCAGCATTTAAAAACAAGAAAGTAGTTGGAAAGAAAAAGAAGAAAAGATAATTCTATTCCTTTTCGTTTAAGTGCCCCGAAGGTGATAGGTACTTGTAGAGGATCTGCATTTCTGGGTGTGTGCGAAGAAAAAGAAGTTCTTCAACTGCCTCTTTAAAACCATCAGATTTTCCTGACTTATAGCCTCCTCCTGCAAAAAGGACAGAAGAAAGCTTTCTCCACAAACGTAGCAATGCTTTTATTTTTGTAATCTCCACATCTTGACCTTCGATTTTGCATAATTCTCTCAATCTGGGATCTTCGATAGGTTCAAAAAACTCCAGCTTTGCTTTTAACAGTTTTAGTAAACGGAAACCAAGAGCGTCAAACCCTTCGTCATATTCAGCATTAGGATTTTTCTCAAATCGACGCCTAAGTGCGGGCTCCACTCTTCCAATTTCATTTATAGCATCCATGGGAGGTATATTTGTTGGATAGCTGTTTGTTACAACAACGTTTATTAGTTGATTGCGGTCTCGACGGGAACTAAATGATCGTATGCATGCTCCGAAAGAAGGGTGATCTAAATCAAATTCAAACATACGCTGGAGAGATATTGGATCTCTTAGGTAATGAGAAATTAAGCCACCAGTTGTAATGCCACATGAACCGTATTGTTCTGCTGGCATCCGCTTACCAGCGTCTGCATTAGTTGCGTAAGTTTCCTCGTAAAGGCATTTTGCCAGGTATTCAGTATCGCTTTCTTCCCAATCTTTTCTTGCACGTCTTTTCGTTAATCTAGCTGCCTCCCATTTTTCCAACGGATCTGGATTATTACTTAGTCTTGGTATATCAACTTCCTTGATTGCATCAGCGTATTCAGGAAACTCTTCGGCAACGAAAGATTGGATGCTTTCTTGTTCGAGTGGATGAGTTGTATCAGTGTCAGATAAATCTGCAGCCGCTTCCAATAATTCTTTTTTAAAGTTTCCAACTCGAATAGTTCTCTTTGTAGGCTCGTCTGCTTTGCCAATTGGTTTAAAGAGGGGATTTTGCTCGTTGTCTTCTGTGGGCAGATTATTCACAGTATTATTATACCTGAATGTGGGAAATAGTAAATAACGGAGTTATTAGGGTTTTTTCTTGTCCAATTCGTTCTTTCCTGTAGAATCCCCCAGAAATGAAAAAAGGTATCCACCCACAGATTCACGCAAAGGCAAAAGCAACTTGCACCACGTGTAATGCTGTTTTCGAGATTCCAAGTACATCAGAAGAAGTCACAGTCGAAACCTGTTCGCTTTGTCATCCGGTTTACACAGGTAAACAGAGGAAAGAGATGAAGGGTGGAAGGGTTGAAAGATTTAGGAAGAGGATGGCGGCGGGGAGGAAGAAGAAAGAATAAAGATATGAATCTTACAAAATGTGACCGTTGGCCATACTTTGAAGAATTGGATGGAGCTTGTTTCAAGTGACGTGAGCGAGTCTACTATTGATGCGATTCAGGGAAAAAGTTAAGTAGACTTGACGGCTGTTCCCCCCATGGGAGGAACTTAAAATGTCCCTATTTCAAGGGAAAAAGTGGGGAGACCTAAAAGTTTTTTTTGAGAAGGTATTGACTAGGATTATTTGATGCCCACAATAAAACTGCTGCCCGCCTACCCTCGCCTTAACCCTCCCCAGGGGGGAGGGTGCATCTTTTGATAGTTTTTTAACCCAAAATTGTCTTTAGAGCCAATAATTAGCCTCAATTTGACTAGCACTCGAGGCTATTGACTGCTACTATATCTGCATGAACGAGCGCCAAAGTAAGCTTCTGGCTGCGATTATCGACCAATTTATAGAGACAGCGCTACCGGTGGGGTCAAAGAAACTACTGGAATCAGGCGAATTTATCTGCTCATCCGCTACCATCCGAAACGAGATGGGGCAGTTGGAAGATGAGGGATTCCTGGAGCAACCGCACATCTCTTCCGGTCGAATTCCAACTGCAATCGGATACAGGATGTACGTGCAGGATTTTATGAAACCCTCAACGCGCGAAAAGTTAGTTAGAAAGAAGTTCGAATCACTTAGGGAACAGTATTTTCAACGAAAAGATCAAGAGAGGGTATATGAGGCGGTGGCACTGCTTGCTCGTATGATTCCTAACGTTGCATTTGCATCAGTTCCACACAAAGATCGAGTTTACTATATGGGCCTAAGCAATGTTCTTAAACAACCCGAATTTCAAATGAATCCTTTGCTTGCAAGTGACATAGCTGAATTACTAGAAAAGAAATTAAGTGACCTATTAGATCAGGTCGAAGTTGACGATAAGATCAGATACTACATTGGCGATGAGCATATTTTGGGCAACATCCAGAGCTGCAGCATGATGGTTACTGAATATAAGGTTAGAAATCAGCGTGGAGTTATAGGAGTATTAGGTCCCATGAGAATGGATTATGCGTATAATACTGTTGCACTCGATATGGTTGCTGAACTGCTTCGTTCTTACTCATAGAAATTTAATGCCAGAAACATTATTAAGAATTAGACCCGCAAAAGAAGACCCCGAAGATAAATTGCATCGGGGGCCGCTACATATGGAGCCGGCGATTGCCGCACTTCATTCAATCAAAGGTAAGCAAAACATTATCAATCTGGAAATTGGAATGGGTCGCGATGGGAAGATTGCTTTTTTTGCGAGGGGACCCAATAGAGGAGTCAGGCTTGCAGAAAGTCAGATTTATGCACAGTATCCTGATATTGATATCGAGGTTGTTGCCGAAGATCCGTTTAAGGCGAATGAAGATGAGGTGATTTTGTCTGCTGATTTAGTTCAAACAGATCCGGAAATTTTCCCAATCAAACGCCATCCTCAGTTTGACGACATGCTTAGCAGAGTCAATGTAGATCCAATTGCAGGAATTACATCATCTTTTGCGCGATCTCAGATTCCGGGAATACGAGGACATGTGCAAATTGTATGCAAGCCATTAACAGGAGGCTTCAGGAGACGATCGCTAAGGTTCATTCCTTTGCTGCAAAAAGGATTACCTTCGATTTCGAAAAAATACATGATTGTGTTTACAAAAATGCAGCTTGCAAGAGGTTGGAGAAGGATCCTTTATCTGCCAATAGCAATTATTATGGGTGGGTTTAGAGCATGGCCGGGGTTTAGTAAGTATTTTTCTACTCCAGTTAACATGTCGACCGGTGAGATTTCTGATATTTCATCCGATCCCGAAAGTGCTGATGATCAAAGAGCAAGTATGAGATCTCATGATCGTGAAAATGCTCTTACCGCTGCTCTGGATAAGGTCAATAGATTGCTTTTTACATGCAATGTAAGAGTAAATGTGATTGTTCCTCGTAAACATGCAACTCAAGCTCAGGCAAAGTTAGATGAAATTGCGGGGAGTTTCCGGCAATTTGCACTACCGGATTGCAATTCATTCGATGTTGGTAAGCCAAAATTAATTAGTCAGCTTAATAAAGGCTTCAGGATCCGTCCTTATATTCTTTCAGTCGAAGAAGTGGCAACTCTGTGGCATATGCCTTCTCATCTAGTTCAGACTCCTAATATCGATTGGGTAGTTAGCAAAAAGCTAGAGCCTCCTATTAATATGCCAAAGGCTGATGAGGAAGAAGTTACAGTTTTAGGTGAAGCAGTTTTTCGTGGTCAACGGACCAAATTCGGAATTAGACCGGATGACAGGCGAAGACATGTGTATGTGATCGGAAAAACCGGTATGGGTAAGTCAACGCTTCTCGAGAATATGATTTTTTCTGATATTCACGCGGGAAGGGGAGTTGCAGTCATAGATCCGCATGGAGATTTGGCGGAAGCAGTAATTAATTTTGTTCCCAAAGAAAGATCAAACGATGTAATACTCTTCGATCCTTCCGACAAAGATTATCCGCTTTCATTTAATATGCTTGAATGCAAAGATCCGGACCAGTATGCAATTGTAGCGTCAGGATTAATGGGAGTGTTTGTAAAACTCTGGCCGGATGTGTGGAGCGAAAGGATGAAGCATATTCTTAGAAACACTCTTCTTGCTTTAATTGAATATCAAGGCTCCTCGATGCTTGGAATCATGCGCATGTTTGCAGATGATGCTTACAGAATGAAGGTTCAGGAAAAGATTACAGATCCGCTTGTTAAGAGTTTCTGGGAGGATGAGTATGCTGTGTGGTCCGAGAAGTATAGGACCGAAGCAATTTCGGCGATTCAAAATAAAGTCGGGCAGCTCCTAACCACTCCGGTGATGAGAAATATAGTCGGACAGGTTAAAAGCACGCTTGATATCAGGCACGCAATGGATACCGGCAAGATTATCATAGTGAACTTAAGTAAAGGTAAGTTAGGTGAAGACATTTCTGCCTTCTTGGGAGCTATGCTTGTTACAAAGTTCCAGATTGATGCTATGAGTAGGGCAAATATTCCGGAAAAAGATCGAAAAGACTTCTATCTATATGTTGATGAGTTCCAAAACTTCGCAACCGAGTCTTTTGCGACGATTTTATCAGAGGCTCGTAAATATAGACTCAGTTTGACTATGGCTAACCAGTACATCGCTCAGCTTTTGATTGATGACAAAAACACTGCTCTTAAAGATGCAGTGTTTGGAAACGTTGGATCAATTGTCAGTTTCCAGGTAGGAAGTGAAGATGCAGAGGAAGTCAGTCTTCAATTCGAAGAGATAGTTTCAACAAAAGATATTCTTAGTCTCCCTAAGTATCATGCGTACGTTAGGTTGATGATTGATGGTGTGAACTCAAAGCCGTTCTCCGTTTCCACTCTTCCTCCACCAGATTGGCAGCAGGATGAAGGAAGATTAGATACCCTAAGGAAACTTTCCCGCGAACGTTATAGCAAGGATAGAAAATCTGTAGAAGATAAGATTTTCAAATGGGCTCAGGCTTCATCCGAAGCAAAGAAAGATGCAAAAAAGGCAGGGAAGGCAAAGGAGAAAGAGGAAGAGGAGATTAAAAAGGCCAAGAAGAAGGGGATGAAGCTTGAGGAATACCGCAAATGGAGAGATCGTGAAATGTGGTTGAATGACTTTAATATGATTCGCAAAAAGGAATTTATGGGTGAGGCGTTGTCGGATGAAGAAGTTAAGTCAAAAGCGGAATTAGAGAAGAAGTTAACAGATAGTGGGGGAGTGCCGGAGCCGAGTAAGACGATGTTGGCGTTGAAGGAGAAACGAGAGAGGAAGAATTGATAATTGACAATTGATAATTGAGAATTATGATGGAGGTATCATGCCTGTCGAATGTAGAGGAAAATATGCGATTTTTTTACAGAGTGCGTCTGAAGCTGGTAAAGAGCTTATTGCTGATGATGCAGTGTTCGTTTCTGCAAGAGAGTTTGAGCAGAAGGTGAGTGACTTAGTAAAGAGTGCTCCAGAAGATGCTAGAATTATTGTTGGGCGTTTTGATCCGTTGCTTGGCGGACCAGTCGAAGAAAAGCTGAAAGGACGATATATGGAGGATGCAGAAGCAACAGCTAGTGCCATGTGGATTATGGGTCAACAAAGAGCATCTGATAATTAACAAAAAAGACCAGAGGCATACGAGGAAGGGAAAATAATAGCGTTAAATGTAGGTTGTATTTAATACCAAATTATTGTATAATATTAAATATGATTGTAGACAGAAATCCTGAATCCTCATTTGAGGAAGAAGAAGCCAGGTACAGAAACTGGATTGATACTTTGGATGCAAGAGGAGTAGAAGATTTGAAGGCGGATACAGATCGAAGGAGAACAAAAGTTTCCAATCTTATAGGTAATAATTTAAGAGAAATGGAGAGCATGGATAAATTGAATCCGAATACAACAACTATGCTAATAAGTGGAGGTATTGGTACCGTAAGAGAAGCATGGCATGAAGTTTCTAGAGACACGGAGGTTTTAGAAAAAGAACTTGCAAACCTAAAACGAATATCTAGCTATGTAAGAGAAAGAATCCTAGCGGATCTTGATAAGAAGTAATATTCATATAACAATAACAAAAAAGACCAGAGGTATACTTACTGGCCTTTTTTGTGTTTGTTTTGTCTCGCACCCTCCGACTATCAGAAGCACTGTAGGCTAGCTGAGCCGGGATTAAGCGGAAGCGGACTGAGGGGAGGAGCCCTCGAATCCCTGCCTTGCTCGGGTTTCTTGTTTCTCCTCGCAACCGAACGAGGTCCCCGACCAGTATACAAAACATCGCCGTAGCGAAGGTATACATGGGGAGTAAGGGGATGCACTCTGCAAAACAACCTCACATAAACAGAGCGTCATCGCAGAGCAGAGAGGATGGGAGCCGGCCGACAGACAACTATTAACTATTAACAATTAACAGTTAACAATTGTTTTATTACCTTTTTAATTTCCAGTTCCTCAGCAAGTGCCAAGAATAGGGAAGGCAAACGTGACTGAGCGGAAAATGTGAAAGGTATGTCTATAAGTTTTATTCTTTCAACCTTTGAGTCCCTCGAGAGGAGTAGAAAAGTCTTAAGAAATGTGTTTATTTTTGTGTGGGTCGGGAGAATGGCTCCCCTCCCATCTGCTCGATTCAGATGACCTGTGGTGTTAAGGAACTTGAGAGGTGATTGTCCCTGGTCCCATCCAGATTAGTAAGGATGATTTAGGCCAGGGACAAATCATAGCATTGTAATCGCTTAAAAAATGTATGCAAATTTTAGGCATAGACTAGGGCTGAAACGTGTTTTGCGAATATAATTTGTATACAGTAATGAACGTTCAGATTTTGTGATCAAAAAGTATTATTTAGTTCAAATAATGATTCCAATAACTCCAAGGAATCAAAGGAGTCCGAAGGGGTTGACAAACTATCTATAAAGAAGTTAATTGTCAATTCTCAATTATCAATTGTCAATTATTATCACTTCCACTGAATCCACTTCTCCCCATCTCCGAAAAGCTCATACTCATACTCTGCGATTTCTAAATCAAATCTCTCATTTTCCATATCTTTCTGAGCGACTATGGCATCGATCCATGAATTGAAGTAATTCTTTGTTACAGCTTTAGATTTTCTTATTCGATCTAGCTCAATTCTTTGCTCCTCGATGGTCTCCTCGTTTGCATCATCATCCTTTAGATCATCCAAGCGATCGATTGCATCTTCTTCCTTTCTTCTTAATGCACGATCAATGTCATCCCTGAGGTCTTTCGCCTGCTCCTCCAGTTCTTCAAAGTAATTGCGCATATCTTTCCTTGAATCTTCTAGTTCTTTACGTCTTTCTTTTAGATCTTCTTCATTATCCTTCTTCTCTTCATCAAATTTGCATCTCAAGTACTGTGCTTCACCTTCATTTTCACGCTTTTCACTGCAATTTGTGTCAGCACTCGCGGGAATGCTGATTAGAATCATTAATCCTACTATGATGGTGCTTAAGGTTTTCAAAAGGGGGTGATGATAACAATCAACCATCAACTATCAACAATCAACGCTTGTCATTCGTCACAATTTTTCCATAATCCAATTCCATTATTCTTAGCTTCGGATTCAAAAGCTGAATATTCACTCCTTTTCGGATGAGGGAACCATGAATAATTCCTTGCGAAACCCTCCTTAATTAGTTCTGCTCCTATGTCTGTTTCGTCAACGAAGACATAGCGAAGTAATCTCCCATAATCGTCACGGTTTTCGGAGGGCTTTGACTCAAGTGTAATTTCTTTATTTGAAATAAACTCAGTTAAGTTTTCCGATGCCTCTTCGAAATAACATTCATCCTTTTCTGGTGCATCGATGCCGATAATTCGCACGGATTCTTCTTTTCCTTCAATTTCTACAATGATTGTATCTCCATCGACGATGCGTAGGACTTGTGTTTGATATGCCGGGGTTGTCGAACCCCGGCTACGAGCTGGAGTGGGATCCTGGCTACGGCTTGGAATGACTTCACAGCCAACCAGGAATATCAACGACAATATAACAATTAAAATTCTCATTTTTTAACCAATGGCAGCCCAAATTCTAAATCCTACAAAGCAACAGATTGATATGAAGCCGAGTAGAGGAATTATAAACGGGAAAGTACGAACATTCTTTGGCTTAGGTTCTTTAATCTTCACTCTCATACACGCAAGATTCACGATTGCGAAGATTATTAGGACTATCAAGCTTGTTGCTTGTGCGAGACGTGAGAGATCGAACCAAAGTGCAAGGATTAGTATGATCAGAACTACGAGTATCGTTGCAATGATTGGTGTGTGAGTAATCGGATTTACTTTACTAAGTGCATCCGGCAGTTGATCGCGCTTACTTAGGCCATAAAGAATTCTGGATCCCATTACAATCTGCACCAAAATCCCATTGGCAACCGCGAAAAGTCCTATGAATGTAATTATCACAGGCTTGGATCCGGTCGCACTCTCGTAAACCATTGCAAGAGGTGCATCGGTTGAGCTTAGAACTTCAGATGGAAGGCTTAGTACCGCTGTGGTTGATACTAAACAGTAGAGAAGTGTGGATCCTACGATTGCAAACATAATCCCGAGTGGCAGATTTCTGTGAGGATTCTTGACTTCCTCCGCCACATTTGCCATATCTTCAAATCCAATAGAAGCATAAAACGCGATGAATGCTCCGGTCATTATTCCAGTCCAAATAACACCATCAGCAGGAGGTACGAATTCTGTTGCGTTAGCAGGAAAACTAAGAAGCGCATCGCGACCTACCCACATGATTAAGAATAATCCGCCAATCTCAATCAAAGTGAAGATAGTTGCAGCTAGCGCAGATTCTTTTATTCCCCAAATTGCAATTCCTCCTGCGATTAGCGAAATTATTATGATCGTCAGGTCACGATTAGCTGGGATAAACACACTTAAGTACCCGAAGAACGCATTCATAAGTGCGCTTGATGAAACAATTGCAGAAAGAACGACCAAAAGTCCTATCAGCGTCGAAAACTTTTTGATATTGAATGCTTTTGCGACGTAAATTGCTTCACCTCCGCTCTTTGGATAACGGGATGAGAGCTCTGCATAAGAAAATCCGGTCAGAGCTGCGAGGAATGCGGCGATGATGAAGGAAAGTGGAGCAAACACCCCCGCTTCACCTGCAACTTTTCCAACCAATGCATAAATCCCGGCTCCAAGAATTGAGCCAAGGCCGTAGAAAGTGAAGAGGGGGAGAGTTAGGCGACGTTTTAATGTGGTCATAAGGAAAATTGATAATTGACAATTGATAATTGACAATTTATTTCTAATTAAAAGGATACAGGTTTTTATTGTTCATAACAAAACCGTGGCAGCGTCTCTGCTGCGATTTAGAGGAATTTAGTGTATGAAATTCTCAGCTTCTCTTACTTCTTTTATTCTGCTATTAATTGTATCCAGTTTTGCCTGAGCTTCGTCTCTTTCTTTTCCAAGCTGGCGCAAAGTCTCGTCCGTTATACTGTCTGCTGCACAGAATGGATATGGATCTCCTGCTTCTTTTGATGGTGTCTCCGGTCGTTCAACAGCTGCTGTGCCATCCGGTTTTTCTCCGATTTCAGGTTGTTCAAGTAATCCTGTTGCCATATTAGAAATTGGTATCAAATATCGGCGATACATTACGCTTGTTTATTCCCCAGTCAACAGTTTTCTGGGGGTCAAAGTTTTTGGCTTAGGGGTGCGGGAAAATCGAGATATGATGACCTCAGTGGGATTTGATACATTGACATAATAGTGAAAAGTTAAAAGTGAAGAGTGAAAAGTTACTAAAGAGAATCTAACAGTATAAAAACACTTTTCACTATTAACTTTTCACTTTTCACTTCACTGTTCGCTCCACTTGCTAGGATCTATCCCCGGCGCCGGAAACTGCACACACATGTCCTTGACCTCTCCGGCAATTCGACTAAGCACTGCTTCATCCTCCGGATTCGCAATGGCTTCATTTATCCAGTCACCGAGTTTTTCCATCTCACCCTCCTTCATACCTCTGGAGGACATCGATGGAGTTCCGAGTCTGATTCCTGATGGATTGAATGGAGTCCTTTTATCAAATGGAACCATGTTGCAATTGCAGACGATTCCGGCTTTATCCAGTGCTTTAGCGGCATCACGCCCTGGAATACCTTTGCTTTCAAACACTTCCATCAAGATCAGATGATTATCTGTTCCGCCTGTTACTAATCTAAATCCATTGCTGAGCAATCTTTCGGCTAAAGCTTTTGCATTTTTAACAACTTGTTTGGCGTAAGCTTTAAATTCAGGAGTCTTTGATTCTTCAAGTGCAACTGCAATGGCAGAAACTGTATGAATATGCGGTCCGCCTTGTAGTCCTGGGATGATTGCTTTGTTAACTTTCTCGGCATGTTCTTCTTTACAAAGGATCATAGCGCCACGTGGTCCCCGCAGAGTCTTGTGAGTGGTTGTAATTCCAATATCAGAGATCGGGAATGGATTCTCATGTTCACCTCCAACTATTAGTCCCGTAATGCATGGAAATATGCGCCAACTTCATCACAAATTTCGCGGAACTTGGTCCAGTCAATCTTTCTTGGATACGCGGTGTAACCTGCAATGATCAGTTTAGGCTTGCACTCACGCGCTTGCTCCAAAATCATGTCGAAGTTGAGCATTTCAGTTTCAGGATCAAGCTCATAGGGGACTGAGTTATATTGAGAACCAGAGAAATTCACTTTCCAACCGTGAGTTAGGTGTCCTCCATGAGGCAAGCTCAGACCCATCAGCGTATCTCCGGGTTCCATAACTGCTCTGTAAGCGGCCTGATTCGCCGGGCTTCCTGAGTGAGGTTGAACATTTACATGATCTACCCCGAAAATTTCCTTTGCCCTTTCACAAGCAAGCATTTCTACCTGATCTGTTAGCTGCTGTCCCTCGTAATATCGCTTGTTCGGATATCCTTCTGAGTATTTATTAGTAAAAATTCCTCCAGTTGCTTCTTTAACTGCATGAGATGCATAGTTTTCGGATGGAATGAGCCTGAGTTTCTCGAACTCACGTTTTTCTTCCTCGATTATTAAATCTCGAATCTTTGGGTCGGCTTTTTTGAGGGCTGGTAGATAAGTCATAATGAATAATGAAGAATGAATAATGAATAATTGATAAATACAGGTCGGTTCAGACAAATTAATTATCAATTATCAATTGTCAATTATCAATTAAAAATTCAATATTTTCCACGTGCAGTTATAACCTCATCAACTCTCTCATCATGCTCATCAATCGGCACTTCATTAACAATCTGACACTCAAAAGCAACACCAATCATCTTCGTTTCGGAGTTAATTTTCCTTTGTTTCTCGATCCAATAATCATACCCGCCGTTTCCACGACCTAAGCGATTCATCCCCCGGTCAAATGCGCGGGCGGGGACTATGACAAAGTCAATTTCTTCAGGTTTTACTTCATCTGCAGACTCAGGCGGCTCCAAAATCTTCAATTTACCGGGTTTAAGCTCAGAAAAATCTTTGGCTTCCCGAAATGTGAAGTGATCTCCTTCAAAAAACGGGTAATAAACTCTGTCACCACGTTTCCAAAGTTCCTTGATTAGATTATTAAGATCAGGTTCGGTCTTAAGCGCAGCGTAAACACAAACAGTTGAGGCTGTTGGGATCATTTCAATCAATCTTCTGCAGATAGATCGGCTTTCTGCTTCGCGGTCGCGGTTGGACATGTGGCTCAAGCGGTCAGTGATTGAATCTCTGAGCTTTGATTTAGCTTCATCGATGTGCATCGAGAAAAGATTACCCTACAAAACTAAAAACTAAAAACCAGTAAACTTGAATCAAAATAAAAATGTGCGGAAATTTTTCAAAAAAAGCCTTGGGCAATTCGCATAGCGAAGTTTCCCCTCCCCCCAACCCCCTCCCGCCGGGAGGGGGAGACGATTCCAGCATTTTCGCACATAAAAACACCAAATATGTATTACACACACTTTGGAA